>NZ_JALNTO010000004.1:0-225136 GCF_023161785.1 Bacillus sp. 2CMS4F | reverse complement strand
TCTGTATCTAAAATACAATAAGCATCTAAAGAAACAAAAAAAGCTTGTAGAAAAAACATCGTTTTCTCTACAAGCTGGACGGCACATTGCTGCCGTCTTTTCTAATCCACTTCTTTCTTAATCCCCAGCATTTTTTCATCTAAATAGTGGGCAATCTCAGCCGCTTCCTTCAGCTCATCGGTTAAATGTTTAGGGACGTCGTTGTTCAGTTTATAGTAGATTTTATGCTCCAAGCTCGCCCAGAAATCCATGGCGATGGTGCGGATTTGAATTTCTGCTTTGACGTATTCCACTCTGTTCGTTAAGTTCACAGGCATTTCAATAATCAAATGCAGGCTTCGGTAGCCGTTCGGTTTCGGATTCTGAATATAATCCTTTACCTTTACGATCCGCAAATCCTCATGCTGCTTCAGGACGTTCACGACATTATAAATATCAGAAATAAAGGAACAAATGATACGCACACCGGCAATATCGTGGATGTTTTCCTTCATTTCCTGTGTCGTAATCTCGCAGCCCTTTCTCATGAGTTTATTTACGATGCTTTCAAAGCTTTTCACACGTGATTTTGTATGCTCAATCGGATTGTGGCCGTGAATTAAATTATATTCCTGACTGATAATCGAAAACTTTGTATCAAGTGCATCTAGCGCAAATTTATAAACTAACAGTTCGTTTTTCCAGTCTTCCATGACGGTTTTTAAATCGTCCATATGTGTTACAGATAAATCCATTTTCGTCATCTCCTTTAACGGATCTTTATCCGCTGTCCATGTACTAGACGTGCCTGCCTGCTGCTAGGTTCTATGAATTTTTTTACAAAATCCTGTCGAATGTAACAAAAAAAGACCGCACGAAAAAGCGGTCTTCTTACTTACCGGAAATAGCTGATCAATAATCCAATTGACAGCAGGAATCCGAAAAATGTATTGGTTTGCGCTGTGGATTTCATCGCCACAATCATATTCATCGGTAATTCTTTTTTGACGAAGCCTTTCACCGCCTGAACCGGCTTAGGCACGCTCAAAAAGACGACAAACAGCCATGGGCTTGCAGCTCCGGTAATAACCAAGCCGACAACCCAAATATAAGCCACAGCAAACGATGCAGCCAGCAGAGTGACGGCTCCTTTATGCCCCATCAGGATCGCCAATGTTTTGCGTCCGCCTTTTTTATCCTCTTCGATATCACGAATATTGTTCGACAGGTTGATCGCGCCGACAAGAATCGCAATCGGAATCGAAATCAAAATGCTTTGCATATTGATCTTATCTGTCTGAATAAAAAACGAAATCAGCACAAACACCGAACCCATGCAAATGCCTGAGAATAACTCACCGAACGGTGTATATGCAATCGGCAGAGGCCCGCCTGTATACAGGTAGCCGATCGCCATTCCAACGAGACCGATGGCAGCCAGCCACCAGCTGCTGCTCATGCAAATATAAACACCGAGTAAAATGGCAATGCCGTATGAAGCGAGAGCTAATTGCAGAATCGTTTTGGGCTTCATACCATGTCTGACAATTGCGCCGCCGATTCCGACAGATTCAGCTGTATCTAACCCGCGTTTAAAATCGTAGTATTCATTGAATAAGTTCGTCGCGATCTGGATCCATAAGCAAGAAAACAGCATAGCCAGAAACAGCAGCAAATCAACCTTCACATAAAACATCGCCAAAACTGTTCCGAGAAGCACAGGAACAAACGACGCCGTTAATGTATGCGGACGCGTTAATTGCCACAGGATCTGCCCCATACTTTCTTTTTCCGGCGCTGTCTGACCCTCACCCTTATTTGTTTGGTTCATCTTCCTCTTCCTTTCTATTAAAAGGCTTACTTTTTTTCAGCCGGCCACTTGATGAAACTTGCGTTTTGCTTCCTTATCTATCATAATGACTTCTCCACCATTTCACAAGATACCTTAAGCGGGCGTTTTCCTTCTTATTATACGCTTTCTGCCCTGATTTCATTAGAGTTCTGCCTGCGCCTTTACAAACAGGAGCGGAAAAATTTTTTTAAATCATTTACGCTTTTTAAAAGTTAAAAAGTTCTCTTCATAACATTTATTCTTTCCTTTATAATGAATCAGTCAGAGAAACTTCATTCATACTCTTTCAAAGATAAAAATTCACTTCTGAAGGCAGAAGCCGATATATAAATTTGAGGGATATTAGGGAAAATATGAAACTTTTTGCGCATCCGCTCGTCATATACTCATGTAATTGTCGAAAAAACGGGAAGGGAATTTGAATATGCTGCAATTGATGAAACAGCTGTATGAAAAACCCGCTGTCAAGTGGACATGTCATACAGGCTTTTATTTGTTGATACTGCTTGTTTTGTTTTTTATGTATGGTTTTCACACCGCGAATACCGGTTCTTATATTTATAACGATTTCTAATTGGAGAGAGAATAACAATGAAACTTTTAGATGCTATTCAAACACATGCGGAAACTTATCCGCAAACCGAAGCCTTCCGCTCTCAAGGCCAGTCGCTCACATATCAGGAACTTTGGGCGCTGTCTGACCGTGCGGCTGCCGCGATCAAAAAACGCGTTTCTGGAGAAAAGGGTTCTCCTGTTCTGGTGTACGGACATATGGAACCGCACATGATTGTCTCCTTTTTAGGAAGCGTCAAGGCGGGACATCCTTATATCCCGGTTGACTTGTCCATTCCGTCCGAGCGGATTGCGAAAATCATTGAAAGCTCGGGCGCCGAATTGCTGATTCACGTATCTGGTCTTCCTGTTGATATTGACAGCGGGCTGATTCAGACAGTATCAGCGGAAGAACTGCTGGAAAACGAAGGCACTGTCAGCCGTGATCAATGGGTGACGGAACACGAAACGTTTTATATCATTTACACTTCCGGAAGCACGGGCAATCCAAAAGGCGTGCAGATTTCTGCCGCAAACCTTCAAAGCTTCACAGACTGGATTTGCGCGGACTTCCCGATCAACGGAGGCAAAACGTTTTTAAACCAAGCGCCGTTTTCATTTGATTTATCCGTCATGGATCTTTATCCGTGCCTTCAGTCAGGCGGTACTTTACACTGCGTGACAAAGGACGCCGTGAATAAGCCGAAGATCTTATTCGAAGAGCTCAAAAAGTCTGGGCTGAATATATGGACATCGACGCCATCCTTTGTGCAAATGTGCCTGATGGATCCTGGATTTTCACAAGATCTGCTTCCTGAGGCGGACACATTTATGTTTTGCGGAGAGGTTCTCCCGGTTTCTGTAGCCGAAGCGCTGCTTGAGCGTTTCCCGAAAGCGAGAATCTTTAATACGTACGGTCCGACTGAGGCGACAGTCGCTGTTACGTCCGTTGAAATTACAAGTGACATCATCAGCCGGCACGAATCTCTGCCAGTCGGCTTCGCCAAACCGGATATGAACATTTTGATTATGGATGAACAGGGGAACCAGCTCCCGGATGGAGAAAAAGGCGAAATCGTCATTGCAGGCCCGAGTGTAAGCCGCGGCTATCTCGGTGAGCCTGAGCTGACAGATAAAGCGTTCTTCTCTTATGAAGGCCAATGGGCATACCGAACTGGCGATGCTGGTTATACACAAGATGGTCAGGTTTTCTGCCAAGGCCGCTTGGATTTCCAGATTAAACTTCACGGGTACCGGATGGAGCTGGAGGAAATTGAGTTTCATGTGAGACAGTCTCAGTACGTGCGCTCAGCTGTTGTGATTCCGTATCAGCCAAACGGAACTGTCGAATATCTGATAGCTGCAATTGTTCCTGAGGAGCACGAATTCCAGAAGGAGTTCCAGCTGACGAGTGCGATTAAAAAAGAGCTTGCCGCTTTCCTGCCGGCTTATATGATTCCGAGAAAGTTCATTTATCAGGATTACATTCAAATGACGGCTAACGGCAAAATTGACCGGAAACGCATCCGCGAAGAGGTTCTTGTATGACGCCTTACAGCTCGTTTTTATTCTTTATATTGCTTGGCATTCTTCTTCTGCCGACCATCATTCTCGGCTTGAACGGAAAAAGATTTCAGGCATACAACATGTTTATATCCATTCTTATATTGGCTCTGATTTTCTCGCATGACTTACACGGCGTCATCGCCCTGTGTCTGTTTACCATATGGCAGGTGCTCCTGATCAGCGGCTACCTGGCGTACCGGCAGAAAGCGAACAGCGGAATTGTCTTTTGCTCAGCTGTTATCGCGTCTATTCTGCCTTTATTCTTGTCAAAAATATGGCCGTTTCTTTCTCATCCGCAGCCGCATCATCCGACGCATAACCTGATCAGCTTTTTAGGGATTTCGTATTTAACCTTTAAAGGCGTTCAGCTGATTATGGAAGCGAGAGACGGGCTGCTGAAGGAACAGCTGCCGCTTCACCGCCTGCTGTATTTCATCCTGTTTTTCCCGACGATTTCTTCCGGTCCGATTGACAGGTACCGCAGATTCGTCAAGGATGAGCAGAAGGCATGGACAAAAGAGGAATATGCCGATCTGCTGTATACGGGGATTCACAAGATTTTCATTGGGTTCCTTTACAAGTTCATTATCGGCTATGCGATCAACACGTATTTCATCATGAACCTTCCCGCGATCACGCACAATAAGATCCTCGGGAATCTGTTATATATGTACGGCTACAGCATGTATTTATTCTTTGATTTTGCCGGCTATACGATGTTTGCCGTCGGGGTCAGCTATATTATGGGGATTAAATCGCCGGAAAACTTTAATAAACCGTTTATCAGCAAAAATATTAAAGATTTCTGGAACCGCTGGCATATGTCTCTGTCATTTTGGTTCAGAGACTATGTATTTATGAGATTTGTATTTTGGATGACAAAGAAAAAGTGGATCAAAAACCGTATGGCCGTCTCAAATATCGGGTATTTCCTGCTGTTTATGCTGATGGGGGTTTGGCACGGCCTTGCGCCGCAATATATCATCTACGGCCTCTATCACGCCGTCCTGATGACGTGTTACAACTTTTTCGAGAAGTGGAATAAGAAATATAAATGGCTCCCGTCCAACCGCTGGACAACGATTCTCGCTATTGTGATCACGTTCCATTTTGTGTGCTTTGGGTTTTATATTTTCTCAGGAAAGCTATTTCATCACCATCATTAAAGGAGATTAGAAAACTATGGATTTTAAACAAGAGGTATTAGACGTTTTAGCAGAGGTTTGCCAGGATGACATCGTAAAGGAAAACCCTGATATTGACATTTTCGAAGAAGGTTTGCTTGATTCTTTTGGAACAGTAGAATTGCTGCTTGCGATTGAAAACCGTTTTGATATTCTGGTGCCGATCACTGAATTCGACCGGGATGTATGGAATACGCCTAATCACATTGTAAACCAGCTGTCTGAGTTGAAATAATGAAAAAGCGTTTTTTCGGTCCAATTATTTTGGCGTTTATTCTATTCGCAGGCGCCATCGCAGTTCCATCTTCATGGCTGACAGGCTTCATCACCGATAAGCGGGTGAAAGAATCAGCAACAGCCTTGAATCCGAGTATGTTTCAAGGGCTATATTTACAAGATCAAATGCTCAAAGATCCGACATATCTTCCGATTTACGGGTCTTCTGAGCTTTCCCGGCTGGATGAGTTCCACCCATCCAATTATTTTAAAGTAAACAATGAGGGATTTACGCCTTACCTTGTCGGCAAAGGCGGGTCCCAGTCATTGATACATTCCTTAAACTTCGCTGCCCATATGGATCAGCTGAAGGGCAAAAAAATGGTTTTCATCGTTTCTCCGCAGTGGTTTATTAAGCGCGGGTCTGATGAACAGCATTTTGCGCCGAACTATTCCGCGCTTCAAGGGCTGGATTTGGCTTTTAACGAGCAGATCGACCCTGACGTGAAAAAGAAAATGATGAAGCGTATGCTGCGCTTCAAAGCTGTTCAAAACGATGCTGTACTTTCCGAGCTTTATAAGGCGATAGTGAATGGCCAGACATGGAAAGTGAACGCGCTGAAGCCGGCGGCAAAAGTATATTACAAGATGCTAGAAAAGAAAGACCTTTATTATTCAACGACGGAAACCACGGGACCAAAGCGGTATATCTCACAATCCGTGAAGGATAAGTCATGGTCTGAATTAAATAAACTGGCCGATGAATCAGGCAAACGCCACTCCGGGTCTAACGATTTTCACATCGACAATCCTGTTTATAAAAAGCTGAAGCCGAAAGTGCCTAAGCTGAAAGGGAAAAACAAAGGCAGATCGTATGCGAAGTCACCGGAATACGGCGATTTTGAGCTGATGCTTAATATCCTGAAAGACGCGGGTGCAGAGCCTATGTTTGTCACCATCCCTGTTAACGGAAAATGGTATGACTACACAGGCTTCCCGAAAAAAGGGCGCACTGACTATTATGAAAAGGTCAATAAACAGATTAAAGCGAAGGGCTTCCAAGTCGCTGATTTTTCAGGTCATGAATATGACCCTTATTTTATGAAAGATACCATCCACATCGGCTGGAAAGGCTGGGTGTATGTGGATAAGGCAATTGATGAATTCTATAAAACCGGAAAGGTTACTTCATCGTGAGCATCTATTAGGACGCGGCTGCATATTTCCTGCTAAGATTTGAAATAGTAAAGGAATCACAGCCAGCTTGATAAGAGGTGTTACATCAATGAAGATGACAGGCAATACGGTTTTGATCACAGGCGGTTCAGCAGGCATCGGGCTTGAACTGGCCAAACGGCTGCTTGAGCTCGGGAATGAAGTGATCATTTGCGGACGCAGCGAAACGCGTCTTGCAGAAGCGAAAAAACAGCTCCCCGCCCTCCATACAAAACAGTGCGATGTCGCAGACCGCACGGAGCGTGAGGCATTGTTTGAATGGGCCCAGAAGGAATTTCCAAAGCTGAACGTTCTCGTTAACAATGCGGGCATTCAAAAGGAAATCGACTTTAAAAAAGGGACTGAGGAGCTCTTTGTGGACGGGGATGAAATTGAGCTGAATTTTCAAGCGCCTGTCCATTTATCAGCTCTTTTTACGCCTCACTTGATGAATCAGCCGGAAGCGGCAATTGTTCAGGTAACGTCCGGGCTCGCGTTTAACCCGTTAGCTGTTTATCCGGTGTACTGTGCAACAAAAGCAGCGCTCCACTCCTTCTCACTCACGCTCAGATACCAGCTTCGCGATACAAGCATTGAAGTGATCGAGATGGCGCCGCCTATGGTTGACACGGGATTAAATCAAAAATCACGCGATAAGCAAGGTCTGACGTACCGCGGCATGACACCTGAAGAATATGTTCAATATTTCTTAGACGGCTTAAAAGAAGGCAAACAAGAGATTACAAATGAACGTGTCGAAGGTCTGCGGAATGCAGTCCGTGCCGATTACGACAGAGTATTTGAACAAATGAATGCGCAGGAGAATTAATTTCTCCTGCTTTTTCTTATAAATTTTTTACAAATTTGAGCAAACCTATTGCGATTATTTGGTGAAGGTATACAATAGAATATAAAATATTTTCAAATAAGTTTGATTATATAAACAATTTAACAACAGGGAGATTGACCATGACTAAACAAACGATTCGAGTTGAATTAACATCAGCCAAAAAACCGAAACCAGATCCAAATCAGCTTTCTTTCGGAAGAGTGTTTACAGACCACATGTTTGTAATGGATTACGCATCTGATAAAGGCTGGTACGATCCGAGAATCATTCCTTATCAAGCCGTTTCAATGGACCCGGCCGCAATGGTATATCACTATGGCCAAACGGTCTTTGAAGGCTTAAAGGCTTACGTCACAGAGGATGACCATGTTCTGCTTTTCAGACCGGAAAAAAATATGGAGCGCCTGAATAAATCAAATGACCGCCTCTGTATTCCGCAAATTGATGAAGAACATGTTCTTGAGGGTTTAAAACAGCTGATCGCTATTGATAAAGACTGGATTCCGAATGCGGAGGGCACGTCCCTTTACATCCGTCCATTCATTATCGCAACCGAACCTTTCCTTGGTGTCGCGGCATCTCATACGTATAAGCTCTTTATCATCCTTTCTCCGGTCGGCTCATATTACAAAGAAGGCATTAAGCCTGTCAAAATTGCTGTGGAAAGTGAATTTGTCCGTGCGGTAAAAGGCGGAACGGGAGATGCAAAAACCGCAGGAAACTACGCTTCAAGCTTAAAAGCGCAGCAGGTAGCAGAAGAGAAAGGATTTTCTCAGGTTCTCTGGCTGGACGGCATTGAGAAAAAATACATCGAAGAAGTCGGCAGCATGAACATCTTCTTTAAAATCAACGGTGAAATTGTGACACCGATGCTGAACGGCAGCATTCTGGAAGGCATCACGCGCAATTCCGTCATTACCTTGCTTAAGCATTGGGGACTTCCGGTATCAGAACGAAGAATCGCCGTTGATGAAGTCATCCAAGCCCATAAAGACGGCGTTCTTGAAGAAGCCTTCGGAACGGGTACGGCGGCTGTTATTTCTCCAGTCGGCGAACTGATCTGGAATGACGAAACACTGATGATCAACAACGGTGAAACGGGAGAAATCTCTAAAAAGCTGTATGACACGATCACAGGCATTCAAAAGGGTACAGTTCCTGATGAATTTGGATGGACGACTGAAGTCGCAGCGCTCACTGAAAGCAAATAAACAAAAAACCGGCCCAAAACGGGCCGGTTTTTTTTATGCTTCAATTTTGTTAAAGAATTGCGGCAGATGTGCTTTGTGCGCCTCCAGCATTTCGTCTAAGATCTGTTTGGCGACTGTGTCGGATGGTACGAGAGGGTTAATCGTCATGGCAAGCAGCGCTGTTTGGTAGTCGCCTGTGACAGCCGCTTCCGCCGCGACACGCTCAAATGATTTGATTTGCTGGACGAGACCGCGGACAGATACTGGCAGATCGCCTACGGCGATTGGCTTAGGGCCGTTTTTCGTCATCACGCAGTTTACTTCAACAGCGGAATCATCTGGAATGCTTGCAATCGCACCGTTATTGACCGTGTTCACCGGCTGAATGTCGTGTTTATCATTGTAAATGGAGCTGATGAGATTGCACGCTGCATCGCTGTAGTAAGCACCTCCGCGTTTTTCAAGCTGCGGCGGCTTGATCGCCAAATTTGGATCTTTATAAAGCTCGAACAGCTCTTGCTCTACCTTTTGCACCACTTCAGCACGGGTGCCTTCCGTTTGTGATGCTTCAAGCTCGTGCTCGAACATTTCTTTTGTTTTGAAATAGTAGCGGTGGTAGCCGCAAGGGATCATGTCGAGTGCTTTTAAGAATTCTGGCTCCCACTCAGCGCCGGAGATGTTTTTCATTGTCATCGCGTTTTTCGGATCACCCATCGCTTCAATGACTTTATCCTTCACGCTGACGCCGTCTAAGAAGACGTCCATTCCGAACACCATATGATTCAATCCGGCAAATTGAACCTCTACCCGATCAACATCTACATCGAGCGCTTTCGCTACGCCCATTTTGATGCCGATCGGGACATTGCAGAGACCGACGACTTTCTTCAGGTTGGAGTAGCGAAGCAAGGCCTCCGTCACCATACCTGCCGGATTTGTGAAATTGACGAGCCATGCGTTCGGACAAAGCTCCTCGATGTCCTTCGCAATCTCTAGGATGACCGGAATGGTGCGCAATCCTTTAAAGAGTCCTCCCGGGCCGTTTGTTTCCTGGCCGATGACGCCATATTTTAATGGAATGCGCTCATCCTTGGCTCTCGCCTGCAGCAGTCCGACCCGGAATTGAGTCGTCACAAAGTCTGCATCTTTCAGCGCTTCCCTCCTGTCCAAAGTGAGGTGAATGTCGATCGGGACACCGGCTTTTTCAACCATCCGCTTGGCGAGCGTGCCGACAATGTTCAATTTTTCCTCGCCTTCAGGAATATCAACGAGCCATAATTCACGTACAGGCAGCTCTTTGTACCGTTTGATTAAACCTTCCACAAGCTCCGGTGTATAGCTTGAACCTCCGCCAATCGTTACAATTTTCAATCCTTTTGTCATATGCTTGCTCCCCCTTGCACGGTGATTTTTTCATATAGCTCAATGAATTCAGCCGCCAAATCCTTGACTGTCATGGCATTCATTAAATGATCCTGTGCGTGGACCATCAGCAGTGTCATTTCTGTTTTTTCTCCGCCTGCTTCACTTTGGATCAGTTCTGTCTGATAATGATGGGCTTTTGATAATTCATCCGCAGCTTCTTGAAGCTTACTCCGCGCCTCTTCGCTGTCGCCGTTTTTCGCGGCGGCGATCGCTTCCATTGCGGAGCTCCTTCCGTTTCCTCCGTGAAGAATGATTTGAAAAATAATTTGCTCCATTTTCTCATTCACGCGACTCACTCCTTTCTTTACAAAGCCGCCTCTTTGTCGTCTGAAACAGCAGGCGTTTGAACGAGCTCTAATTCGTTTTCTTCTTTCAGCTTCTGTTTATCCCACATTCTGAAGAACGGGTAGTAGACAACAAAGGAAACGGCGATATTAATGGCTTGCATGACCGCGCCTGATATTTTGCCTCCTGTCGCCAAGTAGCCTGAAAAGATCGGCGGCATGGTCCACGGGACTGCGATACCCGCAGGTTTGGCGACAAGTCCGGTGCTCATTCCGATGTATGTGAGTGTCAGTGTGATAAGCGGCGTGACGATAAACGGAATCAAGAGCATCGGGTTCATGACGATCGGCATTCCGAAAATGATCGGTTCGTTAATATTGAAGACCGCCGGGCCGACCGCAAGCTTTCCGAGCTGCTTCATTTGTTTGCTTCGGGCGCGAAGGAACATCGTGACAACCAGTGCAAGAGTGGCACCGCTTCCGCCGATATTGACCCAGATATCGAAAAATTGCTGGGTGAAAATCTTAGGCAGCTCCTCACCTGCCTGGAACGCGATCCGGTTGGCATCCATGGCGCCGTACCAAATCGGTGCCATAACGCCGCCGACAATGTTGGCGCCGTGTAGACCGCAGGCCCATAAAAGCATTTTGACGGCTTCTGCGATAAGGCTGCCCCCGAGGCTTCCGCCAAGAATGGAGAGCGGCGTTCCCAGTAAAACGCTTACAACATTATGAAGACTTTCAAACGGCGTCGCTTCAACAATCAGTCGTGCTGCCCAAATCAGGAAGATGACGGCAAATCCGGGGATTAAAGCGACAAATGACTTGCTGACCGCCGGCGGAACACCATCCGGCATTTTAAAAACCATATTGCGCTGGATAATGAGACGGTAAATCTCTGTTGACACCATCGCGATAATCATGGCGACAAACAGGCCTTTACTTCCCATCAGCGAAAGCGGAATACCGCCGCTGACCATCATCTCTTTCGTCGAGCCATCCGGCGTAAACGGCACTTGATACGGTGTCGCTAAGAGGAAAGCCGCAAGGGAGATGGCACCGGCCGACAAGGCATCGACCCCATATTTCTCCGCCAGCCTGTAGGCGATGCCGAATGCGGCGACAAGCCCCATAATTTCAAAGGTGGCGTCTACCGGGTAAGCGAGCTTCTCAGACCAGGCGCTGCCGAACGTTTTTGCCATAAAATCGGCATATCCGGGAATCGGGAGGTTGCCGATGATGAGGAAAAAGGAGCCGATGATAATAAGCGGCATTGTTAAAATGATACCGTCACGGAGCGCCTGCAAATGACGCTGCCCCGCAATTCTTCCCGCTATAGGCATGACCTTCTCTTCTAACAACTGATTGACTTTATTCACATAGCCCGCCCCTCTCTATGACGCGTTTCCAAGCTGTTCAGCCGATTTCAGCACTTCCGCTCCGTTGCACGTCCCATAATGGACTGTGTTAATGACGTCTACCGGAACACCCTTTGATTCTCCTAGTTTTTTCAGCTGAGGAAGCATGTAACGGACTTGCGGGCCGAGGAGCAATACATCCGCTTTATCGATATGATTTTGTACAGAATCACCTGATACTGCCCAAATGGTATAGTCTTTTCCTTGTTCTTGCGCACTTTTTTCCATCTTGCTGACGAGTAAGCTTGTTGACATGCCTGCTGCACAAACGAGTAATATATTCATGTAAAAGACCCCCTAAGAGTTTGATAGAATTTGTATGTCCTGCTGTTGATAACATCATATTATGAAATCGCTTTCATAAACACTCAAGGTTTTTCCGCAGGAAACGGAAAAAAGGTATATCCAGGCTGTCAGTTTATCGTTTTTTGTCAAACACATCGAAGAGCTCTTGGTACGTGCGGCTTTTTAACATCTGGCTTACCGCTGCCGGATCATCCAAAATGCTGCCGAGCAGTTTATACATGCTTTGCAAATCCGCTTTGTTTTCCTTTTCGACACAAAGCAGGCAAACAAATTGAACCCGTTTATTCTCCCAGTCTATCGGCTTTTTGAGCGTACAGACGGCCCAAAATGTCGTTTGCGTCTGCGGGACGAGCGGATGCGGAATGGCCACGAGGTTGCCGAAGCACGTTGGCGACATCTCTTCTCTATCAAATATAGAATCTATGATTTCCTTATTCGCATAGCCGCCTTCCACTGCTTTCTGACCTAAAAATTGAATCACTTCTTCTTTCGAACGCAGATCCTTCTGGAAAAAAACGAGATCCTTTTTGAGATAACTGACAGCTTGTTCTTTCTCATCATTCAGGATGGATTCTATTTTTGTAAAATCGGTTCCGCCTAAGATGGTGTTTACCTTCAGTACAGGCACAGGGAGTTCTTTTTTGATCGGAATGGTGCTGACGACAAAATCAATCGATTCATAAGACAACTGGTCAAGACTGTAATATTCAGCCGTGCCGAGAATATCGATCCGTTTGCCGAAGTGAGAGCGAAGTTTTTCCCTCAGAAGCTGGGCGCTTCCCGCACCTGATGCACAAACGATGATGCAGCGCTTCGGCGGGCTTTCTGTTTTCTTCCGTTCAATTGCGGCGCCGAAGTGCAGCGCTAAATAACCGACTTCATTTTCATGAATATCGATGCCCGTTTTTTCTTTTATGACGATTCCGGCGATGATTCCGGCCTCAAAGGCGAGAGGATAATTTTCTTTGATCGCTGCCAGCATCGGATTTCTCAGATTCATGCCATACCGGTTGCGGGTGACGGCGGGTTTTACATGCAGTGCCAAGCCAATTTTCAGCTCTTGATCATGCAGGATGCCGAGCTTTAATTCTCGGTCGACCGCTTCGATCATGGCGGCAGTCAGCCGATCTGTTTCTTCATCGATTGAAAATTCGCCTTCTCCGCACTGCGGCTGTGTCATTCGTTTCGTGCCGAGAAGATGCATGGCGATATAAGCCGTTTCATTTTCCGGAAACGTGACGCTAAGGGCTGATTCCAGTTCTTTCACAATTGCTTCAGCAGCCTGGTATTCTTTTTGATGCAGAATGTGATCCATATCTTCCGGGAAAAGAGAAACATAATGTTCCGTTCTGATCCGCTTACAGGCGATGGCGATATGAATGATGAGGTTATTCAATCCAAGGTTAGACAGAGGAATCCGGTCGTTTTTAATCTTTCTCATAATCACAGAATGGATGATCTCAATTTCTTCCTTTGGCAAAATATCAGCCTTTTCATTCAGAAAATCAATCTCTGTTTCTCTTTCATCAACAATGTACTCCGCCATACAGTACCTCATCTGCACCTCGTCTCCGCGCAGCTTGAAGCCGTAATTCGGGCGTGTTTCCATGACAATGCGGTAAGGAAGCAGCCGTTTCTTCACTTCCTTTAAATCGGTTTGGAGTGTAGATTTTGAGATAAAAAGTTCTTCGGCCAGCTCATCCAGCTTGAGATAATGCTCCGCCAGCAGCAGCCGTTTCATGAGATATGTAATCCTCTCCTCGGGAAATACCGGCAGCCCCTTTTTCTGCTGAAACGCGTCTTGCAGCAGCGTTCTAAAGGTCTGCTCGTCATGAATGCGCAGCTTGTATCCCGAGCCTCTTACCGATTGAACCAAAGCGCCATGGCCGCTTATCACATCTTGGAGTTCCTTTATATCATTGCGGACCGTCCGCGTCGTCACATGTAAATGTGCGGCAAATACCGAGCTTGTCACCGGAGCTTCTGCCGCCATCAATAAGCGCAGAATTTCACGAAGTCGCCCATGCAGCATGAGAAAAACCTCCTATCAAGATAGATGCAGGAATTACATAAGTAGGCAGAAAGGATGTGGTGAAGGGAAAGCGAAATGTATATAAATTCTATAATGGGGAGAAATGCAAGTCAATGAACATCGGGAGGACAAGAGGGAAAACAGACCCATAAAAAAACAGCCGGGATCAGCCGGCTGTTCGGGATGCGGACATGTTCTTTTGTTTAGACGCCTTGCGGTCCTTCATGATTTTTCGAACAACCGGGTAAATGACCGGCGCCCATTTGATAACGGTTTTGATCATTTTTTTCAAAGCTCCGATTCTCCCTTCTTTTTCTCAACCATTCCCCTGATTCCCCTTTGTTTAAACATGCTAACGCGACACGTACCTGTTTCCCGTCACCCAGAAACGCCACGGATAATCACGCGCCTCTCCGCTGTTGTCGATGCCGATCCGTGGGCCGGTTGATATCTCTTCCGGTGTGTACCCGCTTTCAATGTAAAGCGGCTGTTCCGTGATCCAGCGTCCGTAGTCATTCATCGTGACGCCAAGCGCTTTCGTTAACTTTCCGGGGCCATTTGTCCATTCTCTCGGACGCCGGCCCGGCCTTCTTTCCTCCATTAACAGCTGGCCTTCATGAGGCTCAATCGCCCTGATTAATACCGCTTGCGGAACATCCTCTTCTGCGGCAACGACGTTCAGCAATGTATGGGTGTGCATCACATACGTATACACACGGCCAGCTTCAGCAAACATAATCTCAGTCCGCTTCGTCCGGCGGTTGTTAAAGCTGTGGGCTGCTCTGTCCCCGGCTCCCATATAGGCCTCTGTTTCCACAATAAAACCTGAAGCTGTCCCTTCATCCGTTTCCTTTACCAAAAGACAGCCGAGAAGAGAAGGAGCCAGTTCTAGGGCCGTTTTTTGATAAAACGTGATGGGCAGCGGATTTCTTTTTCTGGTCACGAATGTCGTACTCTCCTTTTTTCGTTTTGGTAATTGTACCATTCCCGAAGCAGCTAAATAAAAACTTCAGTTTTAAAATTCTTCCATTAAGGGAATATTGTTACCGTTCAAAAAGGAGGCTCAACCAATGAAAGATGATCATCAAAAAGAGTATCACGGCACAAATGTCGAAGGCAGTGAGGATGCGCTGTCTCATAAGACATCCGGGAAAAACGAGTCAGAGGATACCTTGACGAACAGACAGGGTCATCCTGTCACAGACAACCAGAATGTGAGGACGGTCGGGAACAGAGGGCCGACAACGCTGGAAAATTACGATTTTCTCGAAAAAATCAGCCACTTTGACCGGGAACGCATCCCCGAACGTGTTGTGCATGCCAGGGGTGCAGGCGCACACGGGTATTTCGAAGCCTATGGCAGTTTTGGAGACGAGCCGATTTCAAAGTACACACGAGCGAAGCTTTTTCAGGAAAAAGGCAAGAAAACGCCGGCATTTGTCCGTTTTTCCACGGTGAATCACGGAAAACATTCACCTGAAACATTACGGGACCCGCGCGGCTTTGCCGTTAAGCTTTATACTGAAGACGGAAACTGGGATTTGGTCGGGAACAACCTGAAAATCTTTTTTATTCGCGATCCGCTGAAATTCCCGGATCTTGTACACGCGTTTCAGCCTGATCCGGTGACCAATATCCAAGATGGTGAACGTATTTTCGACTTCATTTCTCAATCTCCTGAAGCGACACATATGATCACATTCTTGTTTTCGCCTTGGGGCATTCCTGCCAACTACCGGCAGATGCAGGGTTCAGGCGTTCATGCCTACAAATGGGTGAATGAGGAAGGCAAGGCCGTTCTTGTGAAATACCATTTTGAACCGAAACAGGGCATCCGCAACCTGACACAGAAGGAAGCAGAAAAGATTCAGGGGAAAAACTTCAACCACGCGACACAGGATTTGTATGAAGCGATTGAAAACGGTGATTATCCGGAGTGGGAGGTGTATGCCCAAATCATGAGTGATGACGAGCATCCGGAGCTCGACTTTGATCCGCTTGATCCGACTAAGCTGTGGTATAAAGAGGACTTCCCGTGGAAGCCGATCGGCAAATTAGTGTTAAACAAAAACCCTGAGAATTACCATTCTGAAGTAGAACAGGCTTCATTCGGTACAGGGGTCCTTGTCGACGGGCTTGATTTTTCTGATGACAAATTGCTTCAAGGCCGGACGTTTTCCTATTCCGATACGCAGAGGTACAGAGTTGGCGCAAACTACCTGCAGCTGCCAATCAACTCACCGAAAAAACACGTCGCGACCAACCAGCAAGGGGGGCAAATGCAATATCGCGTGGATATCGGCGAAGGTCAAAATCCGCATGTCAACTATGAACCGTCAATTATGGGCGGGCTGAAGGAAGCGAAGCAAGATGGTAAAGACCACACCCCGCATGTCGAAGGTAACCTGAAGCGGGAAGCGATCGACAGAACGAACAATTTCGGACAAGCAGGTGAAACGTACCGGAGATTCACTGAGTTTGAGCGCACTGAACTCATCACAAATCTGGTCAATACCCTTTCAACCTGCAGAAAAGAAATTCAGGATCAAATGATTGAGAATTTCACAAAAGCCGATCCGGACTACGGAAAACGCGTTGCGGAAGGGCTGAAAAAGGCTTCAGAAAATAACAGCAACGGACCGATCGGCACGACAGAAACGGCTCAAGCCGCCGAGCAGGCTGAACAGGAAAGCCATCCGTCTGATCCGTATTAACACCAAGAACAGGACTTTTTGAAGTCCTGTTTTTTATTTCCCTATTGAAACGTTTTCACTCATTGTGTTGTACTGGAATAAAGAGGTGGTGAGAGCATGGAAATACAGCAACCGCTGATTCCTCAGCAAAAAACAATCGGCGCTTTAGATCACGCCGTTTTCTTATCCATGGTATTTTGTTTTTGGTTTTCGGGCTATATTTACGTTCCTGTTTTCAGCCTGTATTTGGAGGATCTGCACTTTTCATACGGAGCGATCGGCATGATTCTCGGAAGCTATGGGGTGACCCAAATCCTGCTGCGGTTCCCGCTTGGGCTTCTGTCAGAAATTCTTTTTTCTCTGCGCAAGCCATTGTTAATCGCCGGCTTTGGATGTTCCATTCTCAGCAGCGTGCTTTTTCTTGCGTTTGATTCTTTTTTCTTCGTCCTGACAGCCCGGCTTCTCGCGGGGATTACAGCATCCATGTGGGTGATGGCGACGATACTATACGCTCATTATTTCAAAGATGGCAGTGCCTCAAAAGCAATGGGCATCATGCAGTTTTTTACCGTCATGCCTCAGTTTGTCAGCATTGTGTTCTGCGGGCTTGCAGCAGCGCATTTAGGCAGGCAGGTTCCGTTTTGGATGGCACTGGCTGCTTCGGGCATCGGCCTTGTGATATGCTGCTTTATTAAAGATCCGTCGACTTTTCCCGCTAATCACAAGACGGTCCGTATGGCGCAATACATCAAAGACACATTGCGGCTGCCGAAGCTGAAGATTTTCACGATTCTATCTATGACTGCACATGCCGTGCTATTTATGACGGTGTTTGGTTTTACGCCGCTTTACACGAACCAGCTCGGAATGGGAGACATCGAACTGCTTTGGGTGATGAGCGCCTTTTTTCTCCCTCATGCAGCGGCTACCCTGAGCTTTTTGTTTTTGCGTTTTACCGGAAGAATCGCCTATGGCACCATGCTGATCTGTTTTGCTGTCATTGGAGTCTGTTTGATGTTCGTTCCTTTTTCAGCTTCATTGCTCACGGTTTGCATGACCCATGCTTTCATCGGTTTGGCGCTTGGCTTTGTGTTTCCCCTATTGTTAAGCCGGGTCGTCGATATCAGCTCAGCGCGTTTAAAAATGTCAGCCATGGGATTTTATCAATCGTTTTATGCGCTGGGCATCTTTACCGGCCCCCTTCTCGCCGGAAAAATCGCACAGATTTTCGGTTTGGCCGAGGTATTTTATGGAGCCGGATTGATGGCATTGGCCGCTTTGATGATGATGCTGGCCACAAAGCGGAAACTGATCAGTTAATAGCTTTCATACCGGCGGAAGCGCCACACAGAAAAAACGGCCAGAAGCAAGATGCACAGAATGGAGAATGTGAGCGACCATCCGAAAAAGTCCGCCCGCTCTCCATGAAGCAGAATATGCTCTGCCTGCTTGCAAAGCTCAGCCGGCAGCCATTTCGCACCATCAGGAAAAAGCGAGACAGCAAAGGAAACGGCAGCCGTCAGCCCAATTCCGGCTGCCGCGGCTGCTCCGAGAGACCGAAACATCGTGCTTCCGGCAAGCCCTGCAGTAACAATAAACATCATCCAAAGAGAGTAGAGCCCGAGGCTTGCTGCAAAGCGGCTGAACGATGCGTGCTCAAACAATATCCGGACGTAATAATAAGCAAGTCCGTACCCAGCTGCAAACGACGCGATCCCGATCATGCTTTGGGTGATCCATTTGGTCAATATATACTGGGCTGCCGTCACAGGCCGCGACATAATCAGAGCCGTTACACCTTGATTTCTTTCATTCGCCACACTGCCCATGACACTGAAGATGATCAGCGCCATGCCAAGCGTGTTGAATTGGGAAAGCGTGCTCACCATCACCTCAGATCCGGAAGGCATGGTAAAACTGATTTTCATACCGTCTGGAAGATTCCCCCCATGCGCAATGATTTCCGGCATATAATAAATGGTCAGCGGCTGCGTCAGCCCCACGATCATCATCGCAATGGGCAGCCAGATCAGCTTTCCGCTTCTCCAGCCTTCCAGCCATTCCTTTTGTAATAGCGTCATCATGACATTCATGCGTGCACCACCTTAAGATAGACGTCTTCGAGAGACTCTGTTTTCTGTTCAAAACGGGTGACTGTCAATCCCATTTGGATACAATCACTCAGCAATATCCTGCCAGAGCCTGTATCGCTTAGCTCAAATACAGCTTGGGACGGATTCATATAGACAACATCGGATATATAAGGCTTCTCTTCAAGCCAGCCCTTCAGTTTCTCTTTCACAGTAAGAGTGAAAACATTCGTTTGATGCTGTTCTTTGAGCTGCTGTAAAGCGCCTTTCCATGAAATCTCGCCGCTTTTCATGATCACGACTTGATCACACACCTGCTCCGCATCGTGCAAAACGTGAGTAGAAAACAAAACAGCCATATGTTTTTTCAGCTCCCGCATCATATCCAGCACCTCGATACGCCCTGAAGGATCCAGGGCAGAAACCGGTTCATCCAAAATCAAAAGCTTCGGTTTATGAAGCAGAGCCTGAGCCAGACCGAGCCTTTGTTTCATGCCGCCAGAATAACCGCCGATTCTTTTGTTTGCCGCGTCCTGCAAACCGACAAACTCCAGCATTTCACCTATTTTCTCTTGGCATTTTTTCTTTGAAAGGCCAGACAGTCTCCCGGCAAAGGTTAAAAATTCATTTGCCGTCATCCATGAATAAAAAGCCGGGTACTGCGGAAGATAGCCGATCATACTGCGATCTGCTTTTTGCTCCCCGTACAGCTTGACCGTCCCGGAGGTGGGTGACAGCAGTCCGGACAGCATTTGAAGCGTTGTGGTTTTACCAGCCCCATTCGGTCCTAATAGAGCGACACACTCGTTCTCCATGACTTGAAAGCTGACATTCCGTACAGCTTGATGATGCCGGTATGATTTGCATAATGACTCAATAGATAGCATGCTCGCTCACCTTTGCTTTCTGCCGACGGTAAAAAATAAAATCGGCCCAATAATATTGATGCATATAATGACTGCTGCCCACATCCATTTCGGCCCGTTTGTCCGCTCTTCTTTCACACAGCTGATCAGGGCAAACACTGCCAGCACGGCCTGTAACACAATCAGCGGTACAATCATTTCCCAAGAAATATTCATTAGCTGATCCTCCTATTTTTTCGGTCAGGCCTTATCACAAAAAAGTAATAGCAAATCAGAGGCATCGGCGCTTGAATCAGTCCGACAATTCCCCACACCCATGCCAGACGATCCCGTTTTTTCGCATCAATGAATAAAAAGATGCCCTGTGCCAATACAATCAGATAAGCAAACACAAAAATCGTCAAATCTGTTTGGGACATCAGTGTTTCACCTCACGTTCGCCAAAGTATCGTTTTTTCTCAGCCGCAATCAAAATCGGCAGGACAGCCAGCGCACAGACCTGAAGCACGACAAAAGCAGCGGGAACTTGAGTAAATGCCAGAGTCGCCGCGCTTACCACCATCAGTGCAGAGAACACAAATAAGATAACTTCTTTCATCACGCTTTTTCTTCGTTCGGCTTTCATTTGTGACAGCTGATCAAGCAATTCTTTTTGACTCGGTATATTCGGGTTGGCGCATTGGTCAATTTTCTGCAATTCCGATTTTAAATGAACAGATCGCTTTTCTTTATTCATCAGTCCACTCCTTTCTGATTTGCTGGAGCCCTTTATGGACTCTGGACTTTACCGTGCCTTCTTTGATATGCAGCATCATCCCGATATCAGCATAGGTATAGCCGTAATAGTGCCTTAATAAAACGGGCGTGCGCAGCTTCGGGTCAAGCTGAGAAAAGAGATCAAGCGTCTCGCTCCACTCAGAGCCTTTCGTTGACACGTCCCACTTGATCTTTCGTATCGTTTCCTCTGTAACAGCCTGATTTCGTTTCCATTCTCTCTTTCTCTTTTTCTGGTGATCAAGGTAGAGTCTTGACGCGATAGAGATCAGCCAAGTGGAGAATTTGGATCGGCCTTGAAAACTCCCCAGATGGACGTACCCTTTCAGAAAGGTTTCCTGAACTAGATCCTCGCTTACGTCAGGGTGAAGGGAAAGCTTTAACAAGTATTTATATAGAAAAGAATAATAATGCTGAAAAAGGGCTGTAAACGCCTCGTCGCTTCCCTCTTTCGCCTGCTGAATCAATTGCTGTTCTTCATTTGTATCCAACGGCCGCGATCCCCCCTTTTTTTGTTATCTTGCCTTATGAGACGACACCGGATTCCAGAGCGTTCAACTTTTTTTATAATTCTTTTGATCTATTGACTTCACTGGCCTCTCATCAGTTTTCGTGAACATCTAAATTTGTAAAGCGAAGTACAGTCTGTTAAGCTATGTTTTTATGTCTATTTCAAAATTTCATTATATATGGAGGACGATGCATTGAAAGTAGAAAGGCGAACGATTGAATATATTCCGAATGAAGAAAGACATGGTAAAGCAAAAGATTTATTTCCCGTATGGTTCGGGGCCAATATGCATATCACCACGTTAGTGACCGGTACTCTTCCCGTTGCAATGGGACTTAATCTGTTTTGGAGTGTTGCCGCTATTATTTGCGGAACCTTAATCGGTGCCATATTTATGGCTTCTCATTCCGCGCAAGGACCCCAGCTCGGCATCCCGCAAATGATTCAAAGCCGTGCCCAATTCGGCGTAATCGGAGCGATTCTTCCCCTCTTCTTAGTCATGTTTATCTACCTTGGTTTCTTCGCAAGCAGTACAATTCTGGCGGCCGGGACCTTAAGCAGCTTTGTTCCCATCCCGGGATCATGGAGCATTATAGGCTTAAGCGCCGCATGTTTTTTACTCACCATTTTCGGTCATGATTTGATTCACAAAATGCAAAAAATCCTTTCTTGGACCTCTTTTGCCGTATTTTTTGCTGCAACGATACTCATTTTCCAATTACCGATTCCGGCAGGCAGCTGGATGCCCGGGACGGTCGACTTGCCCGTTTTCTTGGTGGCAGTCAGCGCCGTAGCAACTTGGCAGCTTGCCTATGCGCCTTATGTCGCCGATTATTCCAGATATCTGCCAATTAAAACACCGGCGTCCCAAACGTTTTGGTACAGCTATGCAGGAACATCTGTCAGCTCCATCTGGATGATGCTGCTCGGCGCGCTGCTGACCACGGCACTTCCTGATTTTACGACAAACTCAGGGACCCAGATTGTGCAATTGTTCGGTCCCTTCTCGTTCATTATGCTGATCATTGTTTTATTTGGCCAGATGGCGATTAATGTCTTTAACTTGTATGGAGCTTTTATGTCCACAACGACTACGCTTGAGCCGTTTCTGAAATTAAAAGTCACACCGAAAATCAGAATCATCATGATCCTTGGCGTCACCGTCGTCGGAACAGTCCTAAGCCTTCTCGGGCAAAGCAATTTTATGGAGCTGTTTTTGAATTTTATCTTTTTTATCAGTTATTTCTTAATTCCATGGACGGCGATCAATTTAGTGGATTACTACTTCGTCCGCCACGGGAACTATGAGGTCAAAGCGATGTTTGATGTCAACGGGCCATATGGAAGAGTCAATTGGATCACAACGATTGCTTTCATTCTGTCCATCTTGTTAGAAATTCCGTTTATCAATACATCCTTTTACATCGGGCCATTGGCAAAAATGTTTGGCGGCGGGGATATCGCCTGGATTGTCGGCTTAGCCGTGCCTTCTGTTCTATATTATGTACTCATGAAACCGCGACTGAAAAAACGAGCGGGCTATCAAGAAAAGCTGTCTTCCCTATGAAGACAGCTTTTTTCATTCAAATCGTTTCCACACACGAGGCAACATGTCAGAGAGCTCGTGGGCGAGCAGCGTATGGGCAGAGTGTTCGTCAGTCCAAAGCTCGGCGCATGCACCGTGCAAGTATACGGCATTTAATACGGCATGTTTCGGGTCTTTGTGGCAGCAAAGCATGCCCAATATCATTCCCGTCAGTGTGTCGCCGGTTCCGCCTTTGGCGAGTGCCCCGTTTCCGGTCGGATTGCTCCAGCAGTCGCCATCGGGAAACGCGATGATGGTTTGATTTCCTTTTAACACGATCACCGTTTGTAGCTGAACCGCCCACTCCTTGGCATATTCCGCTCTTTTATTTTGTAAGTCTTTCACCGGAACCCCTGTCATTCGGGAAAACTCACCAGGATGCGGCGTAAGGATGACGGGCGCCTCCCGTTTCGGATACGTGCGCTTTGTCAGCGCCCCGGCATCCAAAATAACGGGGCAATCCTTCTCAAGAATATGATCAACGGCCTGCTGCACCCTCTCTGTTTGCGGAAGCCCCGAACCGATCGCAATTGCCCGGTACGTCTCTTCAAGGCGAGAGCCCGCCGCTTTTTCCCAGCCGTCACGCCAATACGTGGCCTCCGGCAGAACCGGAACGATCAGCGGGATCACGCTTTCAGACGTGCCGATGACAAGCTTGCCGAGACCGCTCCGCATGGCACCAAGCCCGGCTAAAATCGCAGCGCCCGGCATGTCGTCGCTTCCCGCCAGCAGCAAAGCCGTACCGTACGTACCTTTATGGCTCACCGCATCTCTTTCAGGGAGCGCTGCCCTCACATGCTCTTCCGTCCAAATCGGAACATTCATATCCATACCTCCTCTTATTTCTCTTCTTATTTTTCCTGCACTTCTTCTTTTTCAAACAAAAAAAGACAGCCTCAAAGCTGTCTTTTATTTTACAGGAACGTCGAGATGATAAAGCCGGCGATACCGTTCGTTCGTCGCCAGCAGTTCCTCGTGTGTTCCTTCCATTTCTGTTTTTCCGTTTTCCAGAAAGACGATTTTATCGGCCGCTTCCACTCCCGCCAAGTGATGCGTAATCCAAAGAATCGTTTTACCTTTCAGCACCTCAAACACGGTTTCCATCAGTTCGCGTTCCGTGATAGGGTCCAAGCCTACTGTAGGCTCATCAAGTATAATGATCGGCGTATCCTGCAGCAAAATCCGGGCGAGCGCGATCCGCTGCCGCTCTCCTCCTGAAAATCGGATGCCGGTTTCCTGAACTGAAGTATGATATCCGTCAGGCAGCGACTCAATGTAATCATGCAGCTTCACCTGCTTTGCGGCGCGGCGCACATCCTCGTCGCTCGCCTTTCCGTTTCCGAGCCTGATGTTATTCAAAATGCTTGTATCAAACAAGTGAGGCTTTTGATTTAACACAGCCACCGCATCAGCAATCTGATCCTTTACAAGCGCTGTTTCCACTCCGTTTAACGTTACCGAGCCTGAGTCAGGTTTCAATGCACCCTCAATTAATGCGAGTGATGTTGATTTTCCTGAGCCGCTCCGGCCGAGCAGCGCCATTTTTTCTCCTTGGCGCAGCGTAAAGGAAAAATGGTTCAGTACTTGGCTGCTGTTGTCATAAGAAAACGTCACATCGCGAAACGCCAAAGTGACGTCTTTGAGATCAAGCCTGTCAGCCGCAGACTCTGTTTGTGAAGCTTCAGGCTGAGGAGCCACCTTGTTCATTCTTCTGATAGAATCCTGATAACCCGGCACTTCGCCCAACGCATCAGAAAGCGGCAGAAAAGCTTCTGTCAGCGGGAACACAACAAGCACAAAGGCTGCAATCATTGTTCTGGCGAGTTCGCCATTTGCATGCTGCCCCGCCGTCCAAAACAGCATCAGCAAAATAAGGCCGGCGACAAGGCATTGCGCGGCGAAATCCCGCCATCTTGTAAAACGATGTTTTTTGCGTTCCAGCTCAAACCAAGCGTTTTCTTCTCTTTCATAGGAATCAATAAAAGCATGCCGGCGTCCGCTGAACATCCAGTCGCTGACACCCATCACGGCATCTGTGAGACGGCTGTACAGCACATTTCGCCCGCTTTTCAGCTTGGCATTCTTCGCCCGCGTCACAAGCAATGACACGACCGGAAACAGCACAACCAGAACAAACAAATAAAGCGCCAGCAAAATGGCAAACGGCCAGGAGAAAAATCCGAGCGCAATCACTGAAACAGCATACAAAAGCAAGGCTGAAATGGCAGGGAAAATGGTTTTTAAGAAGGCATCCTGCAAATGCTCAATATCCTCAGACAAAATGCCAAGCATATCTCCTGTGCGAAAACGCGACCGCAGCATCAAAGCGCCAGGCTCAAGCATGTTGTAAAGACGGACGCGCATATCGGACACGATTTTCAAAATGATATGATGCCCGATCAGGCGCTCCACATAACGTGACACAGACCGGGCGATCCCAAAGGTTCGAACGGCGACAATCGGCACATAAATGAGCAGGATGTTCTCCGGCCTTGTCGCCGCCTTTGAAATTAAGAACCCTGAAGTAAACATGAGAAAAGCAGCGGAAAAAATCGTCACCGCACCCAAAAAGACAACAAGAACAAACAGACGGGCATTTTGCTTGATATACGGCAGAATCCATTCTTCTTTCTTCATGCTCTCTCCCCCAGTTGTGCCTTCACGAGTTTGGTGTACACACCGTTTTTCGCCAGCAATTCATCGTGAGTCCCGATTTCTGCTACCCTGCCTCCGTCCAGCACGATAATTTCATCCATATCAAGCATCCAATGGAGGCGGTGTGTCGCGAGAAAGACGAGCTTGTCATCAAATAAATCCAGCATCGTTTCTTTTATTTCATATTCTGTTTCGATATCCAGATGGGCGGTCGGCTCATCCAGCAGCAGAATCGGGCGGTTACCCAAAAAGGCGCGGGCAAGCGCGACACGCTGAGCCTGACCGCCGCTGAGCGCCCGGCCGCCTTCTCCGATCCGTCCCTCTAATCCTTCAGGAAGAGTGTTTACAAACTCCGTCAATCCCGCTGAGGAAGCAGCGCGGGCTGTATCTTCAGCAGAAACGCTTGGGTGATAAAACCGAATATTGTTCGCCAGCGTATCATCAAAAATATAAGGATGCTGCGGAATATAGAGAAGGTTTTTCTGCCAGTTCCCGTCCTGCAGGTGCGAACGGCTTGAACCGTTCATACTGATAACACCGTCATCCGGCTCCAAAAATCCTCCGAGAATATCGATTAATGTTGATTTTCCGGCACCGCTTGCTCCAATGATGCCGATTTTTTTCTTCCCTTTAAATGAAAGAGTAATATCAGACATCGCTCGGCCGGCTGAGACACCTGACAGCTTCAGTTCATCCTGATTGGACCATGTTTCAAGCTGAAGCGGGGCCTCTTCTTTGAATCCCGGCTGAGATAATATGTCTTGAATCGTCTTGCCCGCTTCCTGTCCATTAAGCGTCGCATGATAATCATTTCCCACTTCCCGCACCGGCAGAAAATATTCAGGTGCCAGAATAAGCGCTGTTAAAGCGGGGCCAAGCAAAATATCGCCGTCAATTAAACGCAAGCCTAAAAACACAGCAACTGTCGCCACCGACAGCATCGTGAAAAAATCGAGAGCAAATGAAGATAAAAACGCCACCCGCAGTGTGCTCATTGTTGCTTTGCGATACCGCTCACTGACGTGGAAAATGTTTTTGCTATGCGATTTGCTCAATCCTAAAAAACGCAAAGTCTCCAATCCGCGAAGAGAATCAACGAAATGGTTGGACAATGTCTGGTATGATTTCCACTGGCGATCCGCTTTTCGCTGTGCGACAAGGCCAAGAAGAATCATAAAAATAATCAGAATCGGCAGGGCCGCGACTAAAATAATCGCAGAAGTCCGATCCTGAAAAAACACGTAGATGACAACCGCAGCCGGCACAATCGCCATGCTGACCATTTTCGGCAAAAACAGTTCAAGGTAACGGCGGAACTGGCTGATGCCTTCCATTGCCAGCGTCACCATTTGCCCCGTCCCCTCTTTCTTTGCAAAGCGGGGGCCTAAGCGGAACAGCTGATCGAGAAAGCTTTTCCTCAAATCAGCTCCCGTCCGGGCGGCATAATGATAGACGATTTTCTGACGCGCCACTGTCACCCCGTGCCGCGCGACAAAAGCGATGAGGAAAAAGCCGATCACCGGAAACAGGGAGGCAATGCTCTTCCCGTTGAAAAGCCCGGTTACAGCTTCACTCAGCCACTCTGCCTGCATGATAATAGCGGCTGTCTGAATCAGCGTTAAGCAAGTAATCACGGTGAGAATCCGCTTCATTCCTTTATATCGAAACAGGTCTTTTCCCATTAATAAGTCATAGGCTCCTTATGACTGACGCGCTTCCGGAAGACATAATAGCTCCAGATCTGACTGCCGATGACAAACGGCAATAGCGTTAATGCTGCAATTGACATGACTTTAAGCGAATAATCACCGGAAGAAGCGTTAGCTACTGTTAAATCGAACGCGCTTTGAATCGAGCTGACCATCACCCGAGGGAATAATGAAATGAAAATCATTCCTACGGTCAGAGCAAGCCCCGCGCCTGTCATCGCAAATGTCCAGCCGTCTTTTTTCTTGCGGATGAATAAAGCTGCAAGCATAAAGCAGATGACAATCAAAACAACAAGCGGTATTGTAATCTCGCCGCGGCGTGTAAACATGTCTGTCTCATAAGCAGAAAGGGCCGCGAAAGCAAGCACCGCCACAAAAACAACACCCATTATCTTTTGCGCCATTTGTCTGGCGCGCTGCTGCAAATCACCAATCGTACGCAGCGTGATGAACATTAATCCATGCTGGAAGCAAAGAAGTGTTACGGTCACACCGCCTAGTACAGAATATACATTTATATAATCAGATAAGTGCGCGTGAATGTTCATATCGGCATCAATCGGCATACCGCGGAATAATGTCGTAAATAACACACCGAGCACAAACGGAGGAATCAGACTGCCGAAGAAAACCACCCAGTCCCAAACCTTTACCCATTTCAAATGATCAACCTTGCCGCGGAATTCAAACGCGACCCCGCGGCCCATTAACGCAAGCAGCACAATGACAAACGGAATGTAATAACCGCTCAGCATCGTTGCATACCAGTTTGGAAACGCCGCGAAGATAGCACCCGCACCAGTCAAAAGCCATACTTCATTCGCGTCCCAGAACGGTCCGATCGTGTTGATCAGCACTCTGCGCTCTAATTCATTATGGCCAAGAAAACGGGTCGCCATGCCGACCCCAAAATCAAAGCCTTCCAAAAAGAAGAAACCTACAAACAATACAGCAACGAGTATAAACCAAAGATCATGAAGAGATGCCATGGTATACCTCCTGACTAAATGGATCTGTTGATACAGGAACATCATGATGATCATCATGCTCCGCGCCTTTTTTAATTTCACGGATGAACAAGAAGACGAGCAATGCGCCCAAAATCATATACATCACACCGAACGCGATAATTGAGAATAACAGGGAGCCCGCCGTTACGTTAGGCGACACGGATTGAGCCGTTGTCATCAAACCCATGACCGTCCAAGGCTGACGCCCGATTTCTGTCATAATCCAGCCCGCGGAGTTTGCAATAAACGGGAAGGAAATCAATGCGACCATGATGCGCAAATACCATTTGCTGTTTTCCAGCTTTTTGCGGCGGTTTAGCCAAAGGCCGCCTAACGCAGCAAGAATCATGACAACACCTGCTCCAACCATAATGCGGAAACTCCAGAACGTCGTTTTGACAGGCGGAATATAGTCGCCTTTTCCGTACACTTTTTCGTACTCTGCCTGAAGTGTTTTCATTCCTTTGACACTGCCGCTGAATTTTTGATAAGCCAGATAGCTCAATGCGTAAGGAACTTTGATTTCATTAGAGCTCTTTTCATTTTTCGTATCAATTGTGGCAAAGGCCGTCCAAGCAGCAGGGTCGCCGCTGTCTTCCCAAAGCCCTTCACTGGCAGCCATTTTCATTGGCTGTGACTCCATCAAGTGTTCAGCCTGCATGTGTCCGCTAAGACCGACGCCAAGGCCTGCACAAAGCCCGACAATCATTGCGAGTTTGAAAGATTGTTTAAAGAATGGCACTTCTTTTTTCTTTAATAGTTTAAAAGCACTGACACCGGCGATAAAGAAAGCCCCGGTGGCAAGCGCACCGAAAATGACGTGCGGGAATTCAACCCAAAGCTGCGGATTTGTAATCAGCGCGCCAAAGTCATTCATTTCCGCGCGGCCGTTTTTGATCGTAAAGCCGACCGGCTCTTGCATAAAGGAGTTCGCTGTTAAGATCCAGAAAGACGACATAATCGTTCCGAATGACACGAGCCAAATACAGAGCGCATGAATTTTTTTAGGCAGGCGGTCCCACCCGAAAATCCATAATCCGATAAAAATAGATTCCATGAAAAACGCCAATAATGCTTCAATCGCAAGCGGTGCGCCAAATACATCTCCGACAAAACGGGAATAATCAGACCAGTTCAGTCCAAACTGGAATTCTTGCAAAATCCCCGTAACAACACCGACTGCGAAATTTATTAAGAATAAGTGTCCCCAAAACTTCGCCATTTTGAGGTACAGCTCATTTTTCTTCACAAGATAAAGAGTCTCCATCAATGCAACCATAAACACAAGCCCGATAGACATTGGCACAAACAAGAAATGAAACAACGTTGTTGATGCAAATTGAATGCGGGCTAATACTAATTCACTCATGCTTTATCCTCCATTTCCGGTTGAGAATGTTATATTGTTCACTACTTCACAAGCAGAACCGAAACTTTGATCAGTATTTCACAAAATAGACGAAAAAAATATTGTTCAATATTTCACAAATACGTCAAAAAGTCGTTCAATATGATTCAAGATTGCCAGACTGACGAATGGCACGATCTCTAAATGGTTCATATTAAGTACTTTACAACGATCCGCTTTAAAAATAAAGCCCAAAATACCTAAAAAGTCCCACACTATGTGACGGATTATTGTCTATTTTGTTGCTGATTTATGACGGCTGCTAGGATAAATGACCCTTTATTATCGTACATCAATGCCTCGCTCCTTGCGAATAAAATGCTTGACCGGCATCAGCACTCGTTTCTCGGCACTCCGGCACATCCGGAATTTAGTCAGAACGTCTCTTTTCATCTGAATCATAAAGAAGAAACAGTTTGAATAGTAAATTTTTAATATATTAATAATTTCAATTTTTTAGTATACTTAACATAGTGAACAATTTCACTGCAACAAGAATAGGGGAGGTTTTTCAATGGGAGAGCTTCAAACTCAATTGCAAATGCAAACGGATACAATTCACGAAGGGGTTCGAAAAGAGAATTGGTTTGCGAAAGCTATGAATATAAAAGTAGGCATCATACCGCTTCCTGTTTATGCCCTGCTGTTTATATTAATTACTATTTTTGTATTGCATCACGATGTGAAAAGCGACATCTTGACATCCATTGCCGTCATGGCGTTTTTCGGATTTACCTTTGCCCAAATCGGAAAATCGATACCGATTGTGCGCTCTATCGGCGGCCCGGCCATCCTTGCTACTTTTATTCCATCTGCTGTCGTCTACTATCACCTGCTGCCAAATGATATTGTCAAATCCACCACAGAATTTACAGAAAACTCAAACTTTCTTTATTTGTTTATTGCCGGAATTGTTGTCGGAAGCATCCTCGGCATGAAAAGAGAAACACTTGTAAAAGCATTTATGAAAATTTTTATACCGCTTATCGCCGGTTCTGTCGCGGCCGCCATTGTGGGACTGGCTGTCGGTACATTGCTCGGCCTCGGATTTCAGCACACCCTTCTGTACGTCGTGATTCCTATTATGGCTGGCGGCGTCGGAGAAGGCGCCATCCCTCTGTCCATCGGTTATTCCGATATCATGCCGATGTCTCAAGGGGAAGCGTTCGCACTTGTTCTTCCATCGATCATGCTCGGCAGCCTGTGTGCGATCATCTTAGCGGGCCTGCTCAACAGAATCGGCAAAAAAAAACCGGAATGGACCGGCAACGGTAAAGTTGACCGTTCAGAAGATTCACCAGCGCTGGAGGAATCGCAAAACGGCCAGCACATGTTCAACCTTTCTCTGTTTGCGTCCGGAGGAATCCTTGCCGTTTCCTTGTATTTGGTCGGTATGCTCGCCCACGATTTTTTCGGTTTTCCGGCCCCTGTTGCCATGCTGCTGTTAGCTGTTTTGATCAAGCTGTTCAGACTGGTCCCTGCCTCAATTGAAAACGGCGCGTTTGGCGTGTCCCGCTTCTTTTCAACGGCAGTCACCTATCCGCTGCTCTTTGCAATCGGCGTGTCCATGACGCCATGGGACAAGCTTGTTGCCGCCTTTAATCTCAGCAATATCATTACGATTCTGTCTGTCGTAGTCACAATGATGACGGTCGGCTTCTTTACAGGAAAATGGCTGAACATGTATCCGATCGAAACAGCCATTATTAATGCGTGCCATTCAGGGCAAGGAGGCACCGGTGACGTTGCGATATTAAGTGCCGCTGAAAGGCTTGAGCTGATGCCTTTTGCCCAGGTGTCTACTAGGATCGGCGGGGCCATCACAGTGTCCTTGACCTTATTGCTGTTACACCAGTTTTATTGATACGCTGCAAGCAAGTTCTTCGTATAACGAAAGAGCTTGCTTTTTTGCATTTCCGTGTTTTTACAAGTTCCTGCCGCATGCTATAGTAATAGTTGGAAAGATTACGATAGAAAGGACTCTAGCATGCCTATGGGAACCAGTCTTTTTCTCTTTATCATTCTCGGGCTGGGCATTCAGCTGATATCAGCCCTTGCAGCAAAGCTTCTTCCGGCATTAGAACTCTGGATTGATATTGTTCTATGGATCGGTGCTGCTAGCTTTATCTTCTCTCAACAGTCTTTCATAGATGGCATCGTCTCTCTGGCATTGATGTTCACCAGTTACTGGACCGCATTGGATCTGACTGTCCCCAGCCGTGTTGAAAAACCATCAGGCGAATGGCAGGAACTTGAGCTTGCAAGAGACCACACACGCCTCCTCTCGGACATTGCTCTGACTGTCATTGTGTTTGCGGGCGCTATTGTTTTCTTCATTTACGGTCCTGACACCAGTGTTCTAAAATATGTGATCCTGTTCGGTTTCATCTCGGGCGGCGCGGCACTGGTAAAACGCATATTAAATTTTCTAAGTGTAAAAGTCTTTTATTCATCGTCTTTAGAAACATGGCATATCAGTTCACGATATGAAACCCGCACCTACCCGCTTTCAGACCTGAAAGACATCCGGCTTGAATCGACGGCAGATCTATTAAAGCTTCATCCGCTTTTGACCATGTATTCATCCCGGCTCGATATGACAACAAGCTTTCAGCAAGTCATAAGGCTCTCTCTTCCCGGAGAAACGCTGTTTCTGACCGTGAAAGATCCTGAAAAGTGGAAAGCGATTCTCGGGGAATTTCTAGATTCCGAAACCAAAGAGGAAACGGTTATTGCTGTCCTGCCGATTTATCATCGGAAAAATGTAAAACGGCTTTTAGGTAAACTTTATTTTGCCGTAAGCGTAAAAGGGATATCTGCTTACGCCATATTAGTGCTCGCTTTATATGCCTTACACGCCTCCCCTTGGGTTATGGCTGGTGCCGTGATATTGTACTGGGCTTTGAATATGTATCTATCTGACCGGGTGCTGCGGACGGCAATGGATGCCAGGCCTTGTCTGAATTCAGACGTTCAGGCAGCGGCAGATAAGATTTTTAGAAAAGCAGGCATTTCGCATGTGGAGATATACGAAACGGATAGTGATGAATATAACGGCATGGCAGTCGGAATGAATGTAGGAAGATCAATGGTGATTCTGACAAGCGCTACATTAACCCTTCCGCCGCATGTCATTGAGGGTATTCTTGCTCATGAGGCTGTTCATATTAAAAAACGTGATGTGCTGTCCATGCAGCTGTTGCGCTTTTTATACCTTGGGGCAGTCATCGGGATCATTCTTTTACTTGAGCATTACATCGCTCATCCCGGCGCTTACAAAATTGCGCTGTGGGCGCTGATCATGGGAATCATCATTCTATTTCAGCTTTATCAGTCATTTTGTTCCCAATGGATGGAGGTGCGCGCCGATCACATTGGCGCTTCATTGCTGGAGGGCGGATACAGGCAGATGGCCGAATCCTTAAAGATCCTGGCGGTTCGCCAGGATGAAGATCTGCAAAAACAAAACACCTACTGCTCTGATATAGATGAAGACGAAGTTAAGGTGAACTCTCTCACCCGGGATAACAGCTGGCTTTTCAGAATCATAGATTTTCAGTTTTCTCCTCATCCGCCTATGTATTGGCGTGTCAGCGCATTGCTTTCAAACAAAGGGCACGGCATGGTCAAGCGCTGGCTGAGAGATCGGCTGAAAGAATCCATCTCCCTTAAATGAAACTTTTCAGGCTTCAAAACGTATGAAAAATAACTGTTTAAAGGGGGACGCCATATGATTGTTATTCTTATCGCTTTGATCTTCGGTATGATCGTCATTTATCAATCGGCTCGATCAACCGCTTCAGAAAACAAAGGGCGCCAGCGGGCGGACAGCGGTTTTTTCGGATTTTCCGATGGCGATTCCCGCCATGATGGATGCAGCAGTGACGGAGGCTTCGGGGATTCCGGCTGTGACGGCGGAGGGGGCGGCGGCGATTAATCGCCGCCATTTTTATTTCATCGACTCGATGTACGCGCCAAATGACGCCCCTGACATTCCCGGGGATACACGTACGCGATGGAGGGCGTACATCCCCTGATCTCTGGAGGCTGCTCCCGGTTCAGTCGTCACTCCCATTTGATAACCGGTTTCTTCAGCGGCCTTCAGCGTAGCTTCGTTGTAGCGCCCAACCGGATAGCTGATGATGGCCGTTTGCTGATCGAACATCCTGTCAAACAGCTTTTTTGAATCTGCCATTTCGCTATGCTGCTGCTCTGGCGTTAAACCGTTCAGTTCAAGGTGGTCAATCGTATGGCTTTCAATCGATATGCCATGCTGTGACATTTCCTTCATTTGATCCTCTGTCAGATGATGTTTATGTCCAATCGATTTGCCGATCATAAAAATCGTCGCCTTCATGCCATACTTCTTTAATACCGGATATGCGTCTTTGTAATTATCGGTGTATCCGTCATCAAACGTGATGAGCACACATTTCTCACTCGGCTTCTTGTCATGAGTCAGCATGAGATACGCCTCTTTTGGAGTTAATGTCTGGTAGCCGTTATCGTGCAGCCATTTCATATGTGCCTCAAATTCTTTCTTTGGCACACGAAGACTGTTGCCTGAAGAGATGCTGTGGTACATCAAAATCGGCAGCTTTGCCGGTTTCTCTGTTTTGATCCATGCGGATGGATCATCTTCTTTTTTCTGCACATGTACTGTCTTTTCTTCCGGTTTCTTTTGTTCCGCTTTTGGCATCTGCTGCTCTGCGTTTGCTTCTTTTTCAGCGCAAGCGGCAAGAGTCAAACAACTAGCCAAAAGAAAACTGCTTAAGATAAAACGTTTCATCGGTTTCCTGCTTTCTGTCTATTTCTTCCTCCTTTTCATCGGTTGATTTGCGGGATTTTCAAGTGAAAAAACCAGACATGTAGCCATGTCCGGTGCAGATTAGGAAAACTGATTCAAAATCAAAGACGTTAAAAGACCAAGAGCAGCAATTAATCCTGTTATCGGACCGCTGTCTTCATACGCCTCGGGCATCATCGTGGATGCAATCATTGCGATGATTCCTCCGCCCGCAAAAGCGGCGATTGCCGACATCATCTCCTCAGGAGCGCCATCGAGGAAGTAATATCCTGACCATGAGGCAAAAATAGAAATCATCAGTACCGCCGCCCAAAGCAGCAAGATTTTCGCCTTTGAATATCCGCTGTTCTTCATGCCGGCCGTGCTGGACAGCCCTTCAGGTATATTGCTGATAAAAATCGCGATCACCAAAAGAAAGCTGACGGATTGTGTTTCAAGAAGGCTGGCTCCAATCATAATAGATTCGGGGACAGCATCCATGATGGTGCCGATAAAAATCGCGATCCCCCCGCTGCCTGCAGCTGCTTGTCCCGATCTTTTTCTTTGAGACGCGCCTCTTTTCGAAACCGCGTAATCAAATAGGGTAAACACGACAGCGCCTGCTATAAATCCGGCTCCTGTCGAGACAATTCCGCCATCCTTCACCGCGTCCTCAAGAAGTTCATAGGCGGCAGCGCCGATTAATACCCCTGTGCCAAAAGCCATGATATAACCGATGATACGCTTGCGAATCGGGAGAAACATAGACGCCAGCGCACCCAGCAAAACAGCAGAGCCGGAAATCCCGCCCCACATCGCCGCATTCCACATTTCTATCTCTCCTTTCTACAAACCACTACCCGCCGCGGTTTTTGCTGTAAACCTTGAGATAGAGAGGGAATGCAAAAAACCGGACATCGCTCCATGTCCGGTTCTCCAGCTTAACGGATTCTGATTTCAGTTTCACTGTCAAAGAAATGCCCTTTATTCATATCAAACGCAACTGTCAGCTCATCCCCTGACTGAATATCGAGACGGGCGTCGATCCTCGCAATAAAATCCTGGTTATCGATTTGCGAATAAATCATGATCTCAGACCCCAGCAGCTCCGCAACATTGATTTTCGCTTTAATTGAAGAGCTCTTATACGATTCCACGACAATCAATTCATCATGAATATCCTCAGGGCGGATGCCGAAAATGACTTCTTTGCCAATGTAGCCTTTTTCACGAAGCACCTTCATTTTCCCCTCCGGCACGCTCAACACGGAAGAACCGATTTTGATTGTGCCGTCAGACAGCTTCCCTTTGAAAAAGTTCATCGCTGGTGACCCGATAAAACCGCCAACGAATACATTTTCAGGGAATTCGTATACATCCTTCGGCGTCCCGATCTGCTGGATTTTGCCGTCCTTCATGACCACAATCCGAGTCGCCATCGTCAATGCTTCTGTCTGATCATGCGTGACATAAATCGTAGTGGTTTGCAGCCTCTGGTGGAGTTTAATAATTTCTGCTCTCATTTGCACCCGAAGCTTTGCATCCAGGTTCGACAAAGGCTCATCCATCAAGAATACCTTTGCATCCCGCACGATCGCCCTTCCCAGCGCAACCCGCTGTCTCTGCCCGCCTGAGAGCGCTTTAGGTTTGCGGTGCAAATATTCTTCCAACCCGAGAATTTTAGCGGCTTCCTCCACTCTTTTTTTAATTTCAGGCTTCGGCATTTTGCGAAGCTTCAGCCCGAATGCGATATTATCGTATACCGTCATATGCGGATAGAGCGCGTAGTTTTGGAACACCATCGCGATATCCCTGTCCTTTGGCGCCACATCATTTACCCGTTTTCCTTCAATATAAAAATCGCCTTTCGAAATTTCCTCAAGTCCTGCGACCATCCGCAGTGTCGTTGATTTTCCGCAGCCGGACGGGCCGACAAATACGATAAATTCCTTATCCGCAATGTGAAGATTAAAGTCGTCTACCGCCGCTTCCTTCTGATCATAATATTTATAAATGTGCTCCATCCGCAATTCAGCCATCTAACATCCCCCTTTGTTATTGTAAACGCTTTCTTAAATCAAGTGTATCAGCATTTATCCGACACTGAAATGGGCAGCATTCATAAAATCACACGGCCGTTTTCGTGCATATTTCCAGTTTATTCTGAACCTTCGCTTTGCAGGCAGATAAAATACGCAAGCAGAGCGCCTGTATATGTTTTAATGTCTATTCCTGACCGCTCGATAAATTTATCAATCCGGTACTGCAGGCTGTTGCGGTGCAGATGCAGTTTTTTCGCTGTTAATGTCACGTTTGAGTTGTTTTCGATAAACAGCTTGATTGTTTTTCTCAGCTCAGGTTCATTTTCAAATAATAGCTCGGCTTCTTCACTAAGCAGTGATTTCAGCTGTTTCTTTTCTTCCTCCAATAATAAAAAAGGGAACATGATATCAAACGTCACATGCTGAACCTGCGGCAGCCGCTTTTCAGCGAATAGAAAATACGTTTGTTCACGGGCATAATGTTTTCGTAAGCGCTCATCTGTTTCATAAAACCTTCCGGCGTAAAAACGGACACTGAAGTAGAAATCACTTTCAAGAACCCTGGCGAGCGACTCCAATTCGTCTTTCCCGGCTGCCGCTTCACTTTCCTGCTCGACAATCACGCCTCTGTCCTCATGCATCCAAACAATCACAAAAGACACCGGCCAAAAATGGCGCATCGCTTCCGCAAATGATGCCCGTTCAGTTTTGCCGATCAAATGAAAATGAATGAACCTTGTCCTCTTCTTGATATTCGGCGGCACTTCTCCTTTCGAGAATAGAAACGCAAACCACCTGTTTTCTTCCGGCGATTTGAAAGACATGTGATCTGCCTCTTCCGCTAACGTTAAAAATGACTGGAGCAGCAATGTCTCCTTTTGGCTGATCTCCGTTTTTGGGATCGAGATATATTTCTGACTGTTTTCATCAAAAAAACATAAGCAGTCTTCCTTTGTATAAAGCTTGTCAGACACAATCGAACCGGGATAAATAGCCAGCAGCGACTTCATATGGTCTCCTCTCCTATGTAAGGATATGTATTTTCAGTATAAGGCGAAATACACATGTTCTCCAGCTTCTTTTCGTATTAGATGACCCTCTTTCGTTTACAGCAACGGCAATAAAGAGGATATGCATGAACTGAAACGTGATACAGAAGCAATGGTTCTAAACAAATAGATCCCTCTGCGTCTGTGCAGAGGGACCTCCTTATTTTGAAATATCCACAAACCCTTCACCAAACACATCGCGCACATCATGAACGATCACAAACGCTTTTTTGTCACAGCTTCTGATGATTTTCTTCAGCATAGAAAGCTCCTGTTTGTTAATGACGATATACAAAATCTCTTTTGACTCGCCCGTATAGTTTCCCTTTCCTGATAAAATGGTGACGCCCCGGTCCATTAGCGTATTAACCTGCTCGGCAATTTCACCTTTATTTTCCGATATGACAGTAATCGCTTTTTTTGTATTCAGGCCTTCAATAATGAAGTCCATCACTTTTGTTCCGATATACAGCATCACAATCGTAAACATCATTTTTTCCGCACCAATAATAAAATAAGAGCTGAAGACAACAATTAAATCAAAAAAGAGCAGGGCGTAACTGATATTCCAATCTAAATATTTATTGGCAATTCTGGCCAGAATGGCGGAACCGGCTGTTGTGCCGCCGACCCGAATGATCATGCCGATCCCGACACCCGCAAACACCCCTGCGAAAATCGTGTTAATGATCAGCTCATCAGACGGTGTGCTCCACCCGTGTGTCAAATGCAGAAAAAGCGAGTTTGCTGCCACAGCGATAATCGTATAAACCGTGGTTTTCCCGTCGAGAAATTTATATCCGATCAATAGCAGAAAAGCGTTTAATATAAAGTTTGTCACCCCGGGAGACCATTGAAACACATAATACAAAATCAGCGTAATCCCCGTAACGCCGCCTTCCCCAAGATCATTGGGAATCGCGAATAAATTCACAGCAAGCGCGAAGAAAAAAGCGCCAATCACAAGCATCAGCACATCAAGCATTTTCTTTTTCATCACAGAACACTCCTTCTTCAGATAGTATCAACAAAAAAACCCAGGAGTACGCTCTCGCAAAAGAGCAGAAACTCCTGGGCTTTTATCCCACCGTGTCATAACAGCCAGACTGTTATGTGTTTTCTCTCGGTCACAGGCCAATATGCATTGCGGAACCCTAGAAAACCAATGTTTTAGCATATCCTTTTCACTTTCCAATATTAGCATTATAAGGGACTGAGCAAATAGGTTCAAGGGGTATTTGCAGAGATTTAAGTGCAAGTTAAAATTCAAGAAAATACAAAATATCTATTAACATATGAATGATATAGACGATAAGAAAATAAGCATATATTTTTATAAGAAAATATAACTAACAACGATAAATAATATAACAAATTCATAATTTTGTATTGACTAAGTGAAATAATATAGGCATTATAGTACATATGTTTTGTGCATTTAATGACATAGGAGGAAATATAATGGCAGGAAAACTAGTCCCTTGTAAAGCTTGCGGTCAAGAAATTGCAAAAGGTGTAAAAAAATGTCCTAACTGTGGTAAGGATCAGCGTAACTTTTTTATGAGACATAAAATTATTACGTTTATTCTGGCAGTTGTTGTCATCATTATTATCGGTAATGTTATTGGCGGCGGAGGCGATTCAGAAGCCACTTCCAAAACATCAAGCAGCAGCAAAGCTGAAACTGAAAAAACATACAATATCGGTGATACTGTTAAGACTGAGAAAACTGAAGTGACAGTTACAAAAGTAGAAGACAGAGATTCTGTTGGCACTCAATATATTGAAAAGAAAGCATCTGATGGAGGTACTATTGTAGCTGTTCAATATACAATTAAAAACGTATCCAAAAAGCCGATAAGTTCTTTTTCAATTCCAACTGTTAAATTGGTTGATGGTGATGGCACTTCTTATGATTCTGATATTGATGCTTCTTCAACCTATGCAACTGAGACAAAAGTTGATAACTCTAAAATATTGAGTGATCTAAATCCTAATATTAAAGTAACAGATGTGAAAGCTTTTGAAGTCGACAAGGAAGCTTATGCAAAAGGAACTTGGAAACTCAAATTCAGCAATGATGTGATTGTGAAAATCAAATAATAGCAGACAAGGGTGCCTTAACAGGCACCCTTTTTCTCTAAAAAAGGCCTTCTCTGTTGAGAAGGCCTCCATTCTTATTTCAGACTCTTATATCCATTCACATTCGAAGACTGCCATCTCCAAGAATCGGCACACATTTCTTCAAGGCCTCTTTTTGCCTCCCAGCCCAATTCCCGCTTGGCTTTTGCAGGATCTGCGAAGCAGGTTGCAATGTCTCCGGGGCGGCGGTCCGCAAATTGATACGGAACCTCTTTCCCTGATACTTTTTCAAAGGCTCTGACCATTTCAAGCACACTGTAGCCCGTGCCTGTTCCGAGGTTGTATGCATCAGCTCCGGTGGAGTTCAATACTTTTTCCAGCGCCTTGACATGGCCTTCTGCGAGATCGACGACATGAATATAATCGCGTACGCCTGTCCCATCTTTGGTCGGATAATCATTTCCGAATACGCTTAACTGCTCCAGCTTGCCGACGGCTACCTGCGCCACATATGGCATGAGGTTATTTGGAATGCCGTTCGGATCTTCACCGATTCGTCCGCTCGGATGCGCGCCGAATGGATTAAAGTAGCGCAGCAGGGCAACGCTCCACTGATTGTCAGCCGTATGCAAATCACGCAAAATTTGTTCAAGCATTAGCTTCGTCTGTCCATAGGGGTTTGTTGCACCTAATGGAAAGTCTTCCGTAATCGGTGATGTTTCCGGTACGCCGTATACCGTTGCGGAAGAACTGAATACGATTTTCTTAACCCCGTATTTCTCCATGATTTCACATAAAATAAAGGTTCCCGTGAGATTGTTATGATAATATTTGAGCGGAATCGCAACAGACTCTCCGACTGCTTTTAACCCTGCAAAATGAATCACAGCCTCAATCTCGTTTTCTGCAAAAACCGAATCTACCGCTTTCCGATCCAATAGATCCGCTTCATAGAACGTTAACTCTTTTCCCGTAATCTCTTTGACACGATTCAGCGCCTCAGCTGAACTGTTGGACAAATTATCGAGAACGACAATCTCATAGCCGCTGTTCAATAACTCCACACATGTGTGGCTTCCGATGTATCCGGCGCCGCCTGTAACAAGTATCGCCATGATGTAAACCCTCCTAAAAAATGACCTGATTTTATTATATAGTGTTTAGAACCGGGCTACATCCATTTTTAAGAAGTTTAATCGTTTATTAATGGTTTTTTCATATTTCATCTTAAACCCTTGCGATTAATTCGGTAGATCTTTCAGCGAGAATATGCCCTTTCATTTTTTATAGAGCTGTCCATATATTTTTATTGTATTTATTCTTATTATTAAATCGATGTACCGGGAAAAGAACTGTAAAGCCCAGGAAACTGCCCGCTGTTGCTGTTATGTCCAAATGCCGTTCTGCTCAGGTATCGAAGCGGCGAAAGACATTATGTCCATACCCAGATACAAAGATCGTCATTTTAACGACCTTTGACACTGAAGAATACGTATTTGAAGGCATCCGCGCAGGCGCAGTCGGTTACCTGCTGAAGGACACGCTTCCTGAAGAACTGATAGACGCCATTCGGGCTGCCTTCAGAGGCGAAGCGATTTTCCGCACAGTCACAGCCGCTAAAATCATCACTGAGACATTCCGCGCAAAGCAACAGCCTCATGCTGAAGAGCTGGCAGAGCCATTTATCAAAAGAGAGCTTGGGGTTCTTCAGCAAATGGCCTATGGCTTGAGAAATGAGGATATTGCCGAAAAGCTTTTTGTCAGTGAAAGCACCGTCAAAACCCACGTGCATCGAATTCTGCAAAAATGCAATGCCCAAGACCGGACTCAGGCAGTCGTTTTTGCCATTCGAAACGGCATTGTGAAATAGATATCTCTCATCCCGGCATGGTAGAATAAAACAAAGGAGATGATTGGAAATGAAACAAGATATCATTGAACGGTTTACTACATACGTAAAAGTCGACACGCAGTCCGATGAATCAGTCGACACCTGCCCTTCCACACCCGGCCAATTGACGTTAGGAAACATGCTTGTTGAGGAATTAAAGTCAATCGGCATGGAAGACGCAGCCATTGATGAAAACGGCTATGTCATGGCGACTCTTCCTTCCAATACTGACAAAGACGTACCGACGATCGGCTTTCTCGCCCACGTCGACACCGCCACAGACTTTACCGGCAAAAATGTGAATCCGCAAATCGTTGAAAGCTACGATGGAAAAGACATCACGCTCAACGAAAAGCTGCAGGTCATCCTATCGCCTGATCAATTCCCTGAACTGTCGGGCTACAAAGGCCACACCCTGATCACCACAGACGGTACAACCCTTCTCGGCGCTGACAATAAGGCTGGCATCGCCGAAATCATGACAGCCATGGATTATCTCATCAAACATCCTGAAATCAAGCACGGCACCATCAGAGTTGCATTTACACCTGATGAAGAAATCGGCAGAGGCCCGCACAAATTTGATGTTGGGCGATTCAATGCCTCCTTTGCCTATACCGTTGACGGCGGCCCGCTCGGTGAGCTTGAATATGAAAGCTTCAATGCTGCCGCGGCGAAAATCACGATCAAAGGCAACAATGTACATCCCGGCACGGCAAAGGGCAAAATGGTCAACTCTGCGAAGATCGCAATGAAGCTGAACAGCATGCTGCCGGCAGATGAGGCACCTGAATATACAGAGGGCTACGAAGGCTTCTATCACCTGCTTTCCATTCAGGGAGATGTAGAAGAGACCAAACTCCACTACATTATCAGAGACTTTGACAAAAACATCTTCCAAAACAGAAAAGAAACCATGCAGCGCATCGTTGAAGAGCTCCAGAACGCATACGGACAAAATCGCATTCAGCTTGATATGAACGATCAATACTACAACATGAGAGAAAAAATTGAGCCTGTCATCGAAATCGTCAACATTGCCAAACAAGCGATGGAAAACCTCGGCATCGAACCGAAAATCTCTCCGATCCGCGGCGGCACGGACGGTTCGCAGCTTTCCTATATGGGACTCCCAACGCCGAACATCTTTACCGGCGGGGAAAACTTCCACGGCAAATTTGAATACATCTCAGCCGACAACATGGTCAAAGCCGTAAATGTCATCGTTGAGATTGCAAAGCTGTTTGAAGAACAGGCGTAAGCTGAAAAACCAGTCCAAAAAAGGACTGGTTTTTTTGCGTGAAAATGAAACATTTTAAAAGCTCTGTCCGTAAAACAACTATCAACGGATGAGGAGGATATGAAAAGATGAAGAACACAATTGCCGCAAAAAGCCTGTTCAAAAAATGGATGATTTCCCGCCCGCTCAAAATGCAAACAAAACGATCAAACCCATTTAAAAAAATAAGAAGAATGTTCAAACGTTTTTTCTGACCCTTCGCCGGACTCCCCTCAAATCAGCCAACCATTCCAATTTTCCGCCCAAATGCTCCGTAATTTGGGTTTTTGTGTTCAATTCCTCAAAATAGGGTATACATCAAACAAAGAAGAACACATTATCCATATATAGTTAATTTGAATTACAGAAATTTAGGTTAAAAGTTATATAAAGGAATTCATTTTAACGTCGATAGTAACTATAGAACCAATCAAAAGGAAAAACACCGGCTTAATGTAAGACTATTTTCAGGTCATCGGCGAAAAGGATTTTTGAGGGATACGCATTTATTATTAGTGGATTTAGAATTTTTTGAATACTTTTAGACGTTTTATCCGTACAATAGAGAATACCAAAACTTTTTTTGGGAGGTATGTAAAATGATCCTATTTATTATCATCGCATTATGTGGCTATCTTCTCTTCTCATTCAGCAAAGACAATAGACGAAAACCGCAAAAGACAAGCCCTCTTCCTGCACCCGTTCCTCATCATAATAACCTAATCGACCTTGACGCCATCCGCCAAAAACGCCGGATGCATCTTTCCTAATACTATATTTCAAAAGAAAGGCTGCTGAACGATGCAGCCTTTTTTTAATTTAGAAACATTAATTACTCGTAAAAAACGGCCAGCGCGTTTCTGGTTACTAGATTTGGAACTTGAAACCTTTTTGCCCCCCTGTCCGTAATCTCTTACAAGGCAAATCAAAAGGAGACTTCAGCAATGATCGAATTTTTTATGAAACAAAAGATGTTCTCGTTTAAAGATGCATTTCACATTTATGACCGGGATGAACAAGAGACATTCAAGGTCGAGGGCCGGTTCTTTTCGTTAGGGGACTCGCTGCAAATGACAGATTCATCCGGAAAAACACTCGTTTCCATAGAACAAAAAGTAATGTCTTTATTGCCGCGATATGTGATTTCAATTGGCGGGGAAACAGTTTGTGAGGTGACGAAGAGACTAACATTTTTCAAACCAAAATTTGAAATTTCTAAGCTTAACTGGGAAATTGACGGTGACTTGTGGAAGGATGAATTCCAGCTGACAGACGGGGAGAATGTCCGAATGTCAGTGAGTAAAAAGTGGCTCAGCTGGGGTGATTCCTATCATTTACAGATTGCAAACGAGGAAGATGTGCTGATTTGCACGGCCATCGCTATCGTGCTGGATATGGTATTATATGACGATGAAGATGAAAGTATTTTCTAAAAAGTGTTGACAATTCATGCAAAAATAATAATATTAAGATAATTGAAAATCCAATAAGAAGATTTACCTTATCAAGAGAGGTGGAGGGACTGGCCCTATGATACCCGGCAACCGCTGTTTTATACAGAATGGTGCTAAATCCTTAAGAACATCGCGTTCTTGCAGATGAGGCAGAGATTTGATCGTTCAAGCTCTTCCTTACACAAAGGAAGAGCTTTTTTATGCTCAACACATTTCAGAAAAGAGGCGAATGATATGGCTCAACAAGTAAACCTTGCAGCACAGAAATCAGAAAAACAGAAGAAAGCCCCTTTCCGCGCCGATCATGTCGGCAGTTTATTACGATCCGCCCCAGTAAAAGAGGCGCGGCAAAAACAAGCGGCAGGCGAGATCACAGCGGAACAGCTTCGTGATATAGAAAATCAAGAAATCACCCGCATTGTGGAAAAACAAAAAGAAATTGGACTCGATGTGGTAACAGACGGAGAATTCCGCCGTTCTTGGTGGCATTACGATTTCCTGGAAGGGCTCGACGGAGTGGAACCGTTCATCCCGGCTGAAGGAATTCAGTTCCATAACGCGAAAACAAAAGCACGCAGCATCAAAGTGACGGGAAAACTTGATTTTACGAGCCACCCAGCGCTTGCCGATTATCAATTTTTACATGAGATTGCCGGTGACGCGACACCAAAGCTGACGATTCCGAGCCCGAATATGCTGTTTTTCGGTGAAAAGGCGGATAAAGGGATTTATGACGATCAAGAGGAATACTTTCATGATCTGGCCCAAGCGTACAAAAAAGCAATTAAAGCCTTTTATGACGCTGGATGCCGCTATCTTCAGCTGGATGATACGTCATGGTCTCTTTTCTTTGAGGAAAAAGGCAGAGGGGTTGTCCGGGCGCTCGGCGGCGATCCAGAAACATTGCCTGCCTTGTTTGCCAAAACGATTAACGATGCAGTGGCAGACCGCCCTGATGATTTAGCAATCACGATGCACATTTGCCGCGGCAACTTCCGCTCGACTTGGGCCGCATCAGGAGGCTATGACGCTGTCGCGGAAACGATTCTTGACGGTTTAGACCTTGACGGCTTGTTCCTGGAATACGATGATGACCGCTCCGGAAACTTTGACCCGCTCCGTTTCGTGAAACGCAAGGATCTGCAAATTGTGCTTGGCTTGATCACATCGAAATACGGCGAGCTTGAGGACCCAGAGGATGTCAAACGCCGAATCAGCGAAGCTGCGCGCTTTGTCAGCTTAGATCAGCTTTGCTTGAGCCCGCAGTGCGGTTTCGCTTCAACAGAAGAAGGAAACCTTTTGACTGAGGAGCAGCAGTGGGCGAAGCTCCGTCATGTGGTCGACATTGCCAATGATGTGTGGAAATAATCTATCATTGACAGAAAAGAGAAATGTGTGAATAATAGATACTATCAGAAAATTTCATAAAAAGGTTTTCCTTATCAAGAGAGGTGGAGGGACTGGCCCTGCGATACCCGGCAACCGCTGTTTAACAGAATGGTGCTAAATCCTTTAGAGCAATGATTGCTCTTGAAGATAAGGTTGAGATTGTCACGCAAGCTCTTCCTTATCCAAAGGAAGAGCTTTTTTATATTCGAATGGAAAGAAGGAATGAACAACATGTCACAGCAAACAACACCCGCAGAACAAAAACAATTGCTTCAGAGAAAAAAAACGCCGTTTCGCGCGGATCAAGTCGGAAGCCTGCTGAGATCTGAGCCCGTCAAAAAAGCGCGGCTGCAAAAGGCAGCCGGCGAAATCACTGCCGAACAGCTTCGCCAGATTGAAAACGATGAAATCATCCGCATTGTGGAAAAACAAAAAGAAACCGGCCTGAACGTCGTGACAGACGGAGAATTCCGCAGAGCGTGGTGGCATTTTGATTTCCTTGAAAATCTGGATGGCGTTGAGCCGTTTATACCTGAACAAGGTATCCAGTTCCATAATGTGCAGACAAAAGCACGCGGCATCAAAGTGACAGGCGATATTGATTTCTCAAATCACCCAATGCTCGAAGATTACTCATTTTTACATGGCATCGCTGGTGATGCAACGCCAAAAATGACAATTCCGAGTCCGAATATGCTCTTTTTCCGCGGCAGATTGGAAAAGGATGCATACAAAAACGATTATGCTCTTTTCCAGCATGATGTATCAAAAGCGTATAAAAAAGCGATTCAAGCGTTTTATGACAGAGGCTGCCGCTACCTCCAGCTTGATGATACAGCATGGGCTGTTTTCTTATCTGAAAAAGGCTTGAAACAAGTGGAAGCATTCGGAACAACGCCTGATGAGCTTCGCCAGCTGTTTGCGAAGTCGATCAATGACGCAATTGCCGACCGTCCGGATGATATGACCATTACCATGCATATTTGCCGCGGCAACTTCCAGTCCACTTGGACAGCTGAAGGCGGTTATGATGCGGCGGCGGAAACCATTTTTGACGGCTTGAATCTGGACGGGCTTTTCTTAGAATATGATGATTCACGCTCAGGCGGATTCGAACCGCTCCGTTATGTGAAACGCTCTGATCTTCAGCTTGTCCTAGGCTTGGTGACATCTAAATTCGGTGAGCTTGAACATCCTGATGACGTGAAACGCCGTATCGAAGAGGCGTCCCGTTATGTCAGCCTAGATCAGTTGTGCCTGAGCCCGCAATGCGGATTCGCTTCGACTGAGGAAGGCAACAAGCTGACCGAAGAACAGCAATGGGCGAAGCTGCGCCATGTTGTTGAGATCGCTAACGATGTTTGGAAATAAGGAACAGAAAAACACACTTGATTCCCTGGCGGGGCAAGTGTGTTTTTTTATGCCTGCTCAATTTGATAGGCTTTGCATTTTTCATATAAGCTTGTTTTTCCTATGCCTAATAGCTTTGCTGCCTTTATTTTATTACCGTCTGCTGCGGCAAGCGCCTCGATGATCGCGTTTTTTTCCGCCTCAGCGATTGTCTCTTTTAATGGCTGTATAGATTGATATTCCCGGATTTTGATTGTTCTTTGGATGGGTTGATCTTCAGGAGTGAGATTCAGGTGTTTCGCTTCGATTCGTTTGCCGTCGAGGACGTTGACAGCCCGTTCCAGGACATTTTCCAATTCTCGTATGTTGCCCGGCCAAGAATAGCTCTGAAGCACTGCAATTGCTTCTTTAGAAAGCTCCAAGCCATCAAAGCCAAATTTCCGTTCAAGTTTTTTTAATAGAAGCCCCGCGATCGGCATTACATCCTCTATGCGCTCTCTTAAGGACGGGATTTGAATGTTGATCACATTCAGTCGGTAATAGAGGTCTTGCCGGAAGTCTCCTTCCCGGACCATTTCTTCGAGGTTTCGGTGTGTCGCCGCAATCACTCGTACATCTATTGGGACCGGGCTTCTTGCGCCGATCCGCTCTATCTCTTTCTCCTGCAGTACGCGAAGGATTTTGCTTTGCATATGCAGCGGCATATCACCTACCTCATCAAGGAAAATGGTTCCTTGATGCGCAAGTTCGAATTTTCCTTTTTTCCCGCCTTTTTTTGCCCCCGTAAAAGCGCCGTCTTCGTATCCGAACATTTCTGATTCAAACAAATGCTCTGGGATCGAGGCGCAGTTGACGCGCAGAAAGGGAGCATACCTGCGGCGGCTGTTCTGATGGATGGCGTGGGCAAACAGCTCTTTTCCCGTGCCTGATTCTCCTAAAAGCAAAACGGCCGATTGGCTGTCAGATACCCGTTCAGCCAGCCGTTTGGCTTCCATAAAGAGAGGGCTGTTTCCGATCAAGTCGCCAAAGTGGTATTTACTGAAAAGCTCTTTTTCGTATCTATTTTTGTAGTAATTGAGTTCATTGAGGAGGGGTTTAATTTTTCTTGAATAATCCATCCATTCCTGCGGATTGCGGAACATAACGGTTCCGACCGCTCCTACAAGCTGCCGGTTCACATAGAGCGGATACCGGTTGGCGATCATTTCGCTGCCGTTAATCGGATGAATAGCGGCAGCCTCTGTCCGCCCCGTCTTCGCCACGATGTGCATTCTCGAGTTTTCAATCACGTCCTGAACGGGTTTTCCTATCGCTTCTTCTTCTGTTTTTTTAAGAAAGTCACAGTACGCCTGATTGATATAGAGAATGTTCCCCTCATGATCAACCACAACAATACATTCCGCCGCAAGGTTGATGATTTCATCCAGCCATTCAAAGGGTAATTTTTTAATAGAATGTTTCATCTCCCTGTCGCTCCCGTCACATTTTGTAATCGCTTTCAACCTTATGATAAACGAGAGCCTCCTATGAATACAAGAATCTATTATTGAGCTGTGTAGCCTCCATCCAGCACGACCGCCTGCCCTGTGACGCCTTTCGCCTTTTCACTCGCCAAAAATACGGCATAATCAGCAATTTCTTTAACCGAGAGAAGACGCTTTTGCGGCACAAGCGGAAAAATCACCTCTTCCAGAACCGATTCATAGGGAACATGTCTTGTTTTAGAAAGATCGCTCAGCTGATTGCGGACAAGCTGTGTGTCCACATATCCCGGGCAGAGTGCATTCACCGTAATCCCGTGGGGCGCGCCTTCCAGCGCCCCCACCTTTGTCAGCCCAATGACGCCATGCTTTGCGCTGTTATAAGCGGCTTTTCCCGCAAACCCCACCAGTCCGTTCACAGACGCGATATTGATGATCCTGCCGAACTGCTGTTTTTTCATAAGGGGAAAGACATGTTTCATCGCGATGAATGGCGCGGTCAGCATGACGCGAATAAGCTGTTCAAACCGTTCTGTCGGAAACTCTTCAATCGGCGCGACATGCTGCATGCCTGCGTTATTCACCAAAGTATCTAAACGTCCGTATCGGGTCTTGATAGTATGGACGATATCAGCGATTTGCTCTTCCTTTGTTACGTCACATGGAATGCCCGTGGCGCTAAAGCCTTCCTCATTCAGCTTGGCGGCGGCCTCACCGCACGCTTTTGGATTTACATCTGAAATAATGACATCGGCGCCTTCCCGGGCGAACTCCTTTGCGATTTCAAATCCGATTCCGCCAGCTGCGCCTGTCACAAGAGCGACTTGTTTTTTCATGTTATACACCTTCCTGCTCAAGATTTTTGCCGGATGACTGACTGGCTTACGGCGAAGTCAGCTTCAGTTTTCTCATATACCTCTTCCAGCGTGACGCCGTCCTGGAGCTCAGTCAGTGTCATATGTCCATTATCAAAATCAAAAACAGCTAAATCAGTAATCAGCCGATGAACGACTTTCTGTCCTGTCAGCGGGAGGGAGCATTGTTTTTTCACCTTCGATTCCCCATGTTTATTGACGTGCTCCATGATGACGACGATTCGCTTTGCCCCGTTGACCAAGTCCATAGCGCCGCCCATTCCCTTCACCATTTTCCCCGGAATCATCCAGTTCGCCAAATCCCCTTGCTCAGAAACCTCCATACCCCCAAGGATGGCCAGGTCGATATGCCCGCCTCGTATCATCGCAAAGGATTCCGCGCTGTCAAAATAGGATGCGCCTGTTACGGCGGTGATCGTTTCTTTCCCCGCATTGATCAGATCCGGGTCTTCCGTTCCTTCCAGCGGATACGGGCCGATCCCGAGCAAACCGTTTTCTGATTGAAGCATCACATGCACGCCCTCCGGTATCTCATTTGCGGCAAGTGTCGGCATCCCTATCCCAAGATTGACGTTCATACCGTCTTTTATTTCCTTTACAGCACGTTTGACCATTCGTTTTCTGGCTTCCTTCATTGTGCCGCCTCCTTTCCCTTCGCTTGCTGAACAGTTCGTTTTTCAATCCGCTTTTCATGTGTGCCGAGCACAACATGCTGAACGTAAATGCCAGGCGTGTGGATGTGGTCGGGATCGAGCTCTCCCGCCTCAACAATTTCTTCTGCCTCGGCAATTGTGACCTTTCCCGCCATGGCGGCAACCGGATTGAAGTTTCTTGCCGTTTTCCGAAAAACTAAATTTCCCATGCTGTCCGCTTTCCACGCTTTTACAATGGCGACGTCCCCAGTAATTCCTTTTTCTAACACATATGTGCGTCCGTCAAAGGTTTTATGCTCTTTCCCGTCAGCGATGGTGGTTCCGACGCCTGTGGCTGTATAAAATCCCGGTATGCCTGCTCCTCCTGCTCGGATTCTTTCAGCGAGCGTCCCTTGGGGAACCAATTCCACTTCAAATTCTCCGCTTAAAAATTGCTTTTCAAAAATTTTGTTTTCGCCGACGTAGGAGGCGATCATTTTTTTGATTTGCTTGTTTGCCAGCAGCAGGCCAAGCCCCCAATCATCAACTCCGCAATTATTGCTGACGACGGTTAAATCTTTTACCCCTTTATCCCTTATCGCCAGAATGAGCTGCTCGGGAATTCCGCACAGGCCGAATCCGCCCGCGATCAGTGTATCCCCCTCCCGAATGAGTTCTGCGGCTTCCTTACTCGATGACAGCACTTTTCCCATATCTGATTCCCCTTTCGTTTTGTCCTATACAAGGCCCGTCAAACTGTAAATCGCGATAATCACAAATACGGCGGCGGTTTTGATGAGAGTAATCGCAAAAATATCCCGATACGATTGGCGATGGGTCAGACCCGTCACAGCCAGCAGGGTGATCACCGCCCCATTATGCGGAAGCGTATCCATGCCTCCTGACGCCATCGAAATGACCCGGTGCATCACTTCAGGCGGTATGTGATAGGTCTGAATCGCTTTCAAATATTGATCAGACATCGCGCTTAACGCGATTCCCATTCCCCCTGAGGCCGATCCGGTGATCCCTGCCAGCGTTGTTGTCGTCACAGCTCCGTTTACAAGAGGATCCGTAAACGTATGTGAAATGCCGCTGCTCAGCTTATGAAACCCCGGCAGCGCAGCAATGATGCCGCCGAAACCATACTCGGCGCCTGTATTCATCGATGCAAGCAAAGCGCCGCCGATCCCTTCATTCAGCCCTTCCTTTAGCTGTTCAAACACTTTTCTCCAATCAAACAGAATGGTTGCGATGATTCCGATCAGGAGGGCCAGCTCCACTGACCAAATGGCAACCGCGGTTGAGATATCAAGTTTTCCGAACTCTCCCAATCCTATGGCGGAAAAATCAAATTCATTCGGATACCACTTGGGAAGGAACGTGGTAAAACATTTATTCATCACACCAACGAGAATAAGAGGAACAAAAGCGAGTGCGTGCCGGACCTTACTTGTGTCAGGCTCTAAGACCGTGGGGCTTTGTTCCGGGGCAAGATCAGATGGCTCACGCGCGGCAGAAATCTCCGATTGAAAACCGGCGTAGCCTTCGCCCGTTTTCTCTGCTTTTTTGCGCCTCGATTCCAAGTAGAACATACCCGCCGCCAGCACAAACACCGCACCGATCATACCAAGCCAAGGGGCGGCGTAAATGTCTGTTTTGAAAAACGTCGTAGGAATTACATTTTGGATTTGCGGTGTACCCGGCAGTGCGTCCATTGTAAAGGTAAATGCCCCGAGAGCAATCGTTCCCGGTATGAGGCGCTTCGGGATGTCAGCTTCTTTGAACATATTTTTCGCAAAGGGGTATACAGCAAAGACGACAACAAACAGGCTGACTCCGCTGTACGTTAAAATGGCGCCCATCAATACGATAGCGAGTGTTGCTCGTTTCGCCCCAACCAGTCTGACAATAGTCTTCGCAATGGAAGCCGCCAAGCCGGACATCTCGACAACCTTTCCGAAAATGGCGCCAAGCAGAAATACTGGAAAGTACAGCTTAATAAACCCCGCCATCTTTTCCATAAATATGGTTGAGAAAAAAGGAAGCACAAAGCTTGGATCTGTCAGCAGCACAGCAAATAAGGCGCAAATCGGAGCAAACAAAATGACTGAAAATCCCCGATAGGCGACAAACATCAGCAAACCCAAAGCCAAAAGAATAATAATAATGTCCACAAACATCCCTCTTTTCCGCTTGTCTGAGAAAAGGAAAGCGTTTACAAAATATCCCCTCCCTTTCCGTCATTTCTAATGCAAGTTCTGTGCCAGTTGCCAGAACACCATTTCAAGCCTTTCCCTTTCCATATTTACGGAAAATGCGAGATAACTATTCCAATCCGGTGGAAATTTCCGTTTTTGCGGAAAACAAGAAAGGAAAGCTCCTTTTGGGAGCTTTCCTCTTTCACTCATTTCGTTCCGATTAATACATCGACATCAACTGTCAGCTGAGCCGATTCCATTTTTCGAAACTGGCTGATGTTTTCAGCCGATGCGGACCAGGCTAACGGTGTCATGTTCAGAAGCCATTCTATGCCTTGCTGATGAAGCGTTTTGGTATAGCGCAGCCTCATCAGATGATCGAGCTGAAAATGTGTTGTAAAGCGCTCAATTGCAGGTGTATTGGAATAGGTTCGTCTTTCTGAATCTGCGTATAAAACCCGCCTTAGTTCTGTTAAATAATCCTTTTGAGGAACAACCTTTATAACCAAACCATCTTTTTTCAGCAGTCTGTGAAACTCTGCATAATTTGAAGGTGAGAAAATCGATAGAATGACATCAAATTGCCGGTCTTGAAAGGGCGCATTAGCTACATCAGCTACGGCCCACAGCTTTCCGCCACTATTTTTTGAAGCCCGTAAAATGCCATCCTTGGCAATATCAATCCCAATTCCGTGAACTGTTTTCTTCTCTTGAAGCAGATCGCAAACCGCTTTCAAGTGGGTCCCCTCACCGCATCCGCAGTCTAAAATGGTTAACGTCTCTTTTTCAGACTTCCGGTCACTGACCAAGTCAGCTATTGCCTGATGAAGCGGTGCAAAAAAATGATACTCTGCCATCAGCCGGCTTCTTGCTTCGAAAAGCCCCGCCCGATAGCTGCTTTTGACCGGCTTTGTCAGGAAATTTACGTACCCATGCCGGGATATATCAAACGTGTGCCCGCTCGTTAAACAAATCAAACTTTTCCATGATGTGACTTTCATAGAAGAATCGCAAATCGGGCATCGAAATTGAGAGACAAATTGATTCATATAAGCAGCATGCTTCTTTATGTTTGACACAAAAAACACCTCATTCATTCGTTTTTAAATAAATGAAAAAGGCATAGACAAATAAACCTGGTCCTATCTCACTTTTTGGCCAGGTCTGGAAAGTCGTCTATACCTGTCATTATCTATAACGAATGAATTGAATAATCATAAAAAAGAACTCCTTTTTGCTGCATAGAGGGTTTCCCCGCTATTATGATACAACAATCATCCAGGAATAGGAACCAGATTCTCACCGAGAGGCGGCTCCCCGAACTCCTCACTGTTCAGAAGGTCAATTAATAAGCAGACTGCAATCTTCCTTCTTTCTCTAACTGAATGAATTGATCAGCATCAGGAAAATCCTCTTTACGAACGGACCGGATTTCAGTTTGCAGCCGGGTATCAATCAATCCGGGATACAGCTGATCCGCCTGCTCCAGACTGATGCTTTTAGAAAATGAATTCAGCCCCGCTTTTGACGTGCTGCAGCAGCTTTGTGAAGGCAGCAGATATTTAGCTGGAAGCTGACGAGATCTTCATGATGCGCTTATCCGTTTTGATGTGCTTTGTGCGCTTCATAAAATGGAGGTGATCACCATAGGTGCAATTGATCTGCAGGTATTTGTATCATCTCCTCCGTTTCATATTGTTTGATCAGCCTTTGATTAGGCTGCCTTGACATACAGTACAGCCGATGGTCAGCATGTATTCATTTCTTCACCAATTCCTCTTGACGTGCCTGTGATGATGAAATGCTTCATTCCTGGTCACAATTTCAGCATAGCAATCCAATATGATTTTCCTTTATTTTCTCGACTTCGAAATATAAATTTATTATTTTGAAAATAGTTAAAAAGGTTGATTTTCAAAAAGTGAAAGGATAAAATACTGCTATCATCTTAGAAAAAAGACATTCTTGTATATAATCAGTAATAAGGTCTGATTGTTTCTACCTAGTAACCGTAAAAAACTAGACTACAAGAAAGTTTGAATAAATTTGAACGAGTTGAAAAGGACAAGTTCTTTTCTGTTTGCTCTTATTTTTCACACTTTCTGCGCTTCCAGAATTTGTGAAGGATAAGGGCTTTTTTCATTTCCATAATAAACCTCATAGGAGTTGCTATCATGTACTTTTTATTAAACCTTGTCGGTCTCATTGTGATTATGGCAGTTGTGTTCCTATGCTCCCCGCAGAAAAAGAAAATCCAGTGGCGTCCGATTATTACGTTAATTGTTTTGGAGCTTTTGATTACTTGGTTTATGCTGGGAACAAAAGTCGGCAGCTGGGCCATCGGACAAATTGGAAATTTCTTCACTTGGCTGATTGCTTGTGCCAGTGACGGGATCGCGTTTGCCTTCCCTTCTGTGATGGCAAATGAAACGGTAGACTTTTTCTTCAGCGCACTTCTTCCAATTATTTTCATCGTCACATTCTTTGACATCTTAACATATTTCGGCATTTTGCCATGGCTGATTGATAAAATCGGCTGGGTGATCTCAAAGGCTTCCCGCTTGCCGAAATTAGAAAGCTTTTTCTCTATTCAAATGATGTTCTTGGGAAATACAGAAGCTCTGGCAGTCATTCGCCAGCAGCTCACAGTATTAAACAACAACCGCCTGCTCACATTCGGCTTAATGAGCATGAGCAGCATCAGCGGCTCCATTATTGGATCTTACCTGTCAATGGTGCCGGCGACATACGTGTTTACAGCGATTCCTTTAAACTGCTTAAACGCGCTGATTATCGCAAACCTGCTGAATCCTGTCCATGTGCCGGAGGATGAAGACATCATTTATACGCCGCCTAAAGAAGAGAAGAAAGACTTTTTCTCTACGATTTCTAACAGTATGCTTGTCGGCATGAACATGGTGATCGTTATTTTGGCAATGGTGATTGGATATGTGGCGTTAACGTCAGCAGTCAATGGCATTCTTGGTGTTTTCGTACACGGCCTGACCATCCAGACGATTTTTGCTTATCTCTTCAGTCCGTTCGCATTTCTGCTTGGGCTGCCGGTACACGACGCGATGTATGTCGCTCAGCTGATGGGAATGAAATTGGCGACGAACGAGTTTGTTGCGATGCTTGACTTGAAAAACAATCTGAAAACACTACCGCCTCACACAGTTGCGGTAGCGACGACATTCCTGACGTCATTTGCCAACTTTAGTACAGTCGGCATGATTTACGGAACGTATAACTCGATCCTTGACGGCGAAAAGTCAACCGTGATCGGGAGAAACGTGTGGAAGCTGCTCGTCAGCGGAATTGCGGTATCTTTACTAAGTGCTGCGATTGTCGGCCTGTTTGTGTGGTAGAAACATTGAGCCATATCCCTTTTACGGATATGGCTCTTTTGATTATTGATAAATAGAGGAAGGCACCTGCACATCCCGGATTCCGGCTGCATATGGTCCTAAGTCATATTGGCCGAAGACGATGGCGATCCCGTTTTTCGTAAAGTAAAACGTTGTGTCTTGGTTAAGGGTAATATCCTCTTTCTTTACATCAGGGAAAAACAGCGTGTCATGTTTTTTGATATAGCTGTATAGGTAATCTTTCGTTTTGCTGACTTTTGTTTTGGTATTCAGAATCTGATTCAGTGTCACCCGCTTTTGTGTTTTCAAATCATAGTTGAAGGACTGAACAGACGTTAAACCATGGGCGCCGCCTGAATAGATATAATTGAGCGTTTGAATGCTAAGCTTGCCCGCCGCATTATATTTGACGCTGAAGGATGTTTGATATTCCGCGTTGAATCCCTGCTGTTCGCCTGCTTTTTTGTTTTTCAGGTATTCCTGATACGATTGTTCAATATAGGCTTTCAGCTCTTGATTGATGTTCTTTTCAAACGCGGCATTCCCGATGTGATGCACCTGAGGATACTTTAATTCCTTGATCTTTTTGTACGTATGGCTGCTGACAGTCGGCGTTTTCGCTTGAACCGCTTTTAAAGATGGGGCCGCATATGCAAACACACTAAAAAGCAAAACAGCAGCAGCTACCGCGAATTTCATCATTTTGTTCCATTTCATACAATCTCCTCCTTTTTGATCTTCTTTGTTTATCATTCCCTTTTTTCTGCAACGCACACTTTTATAGACTGATGAAGTGAAAAGAAGTTTCTAGGTCTATCTGCTCGATTTTCTCCAATAAAAAAGAGACAATATATTGTCTCTTTTTTACTATTTACGCCCAGCAATCACTTCGTGAACCGCTTGTGCTAAATCAATATTCCCAAACATCTCCAACACCGCGATGACGGTCTGGTCAGGTATGTGCTCTGACTCGTTCTTCGGCACAATCAGTTCTTCCACTGTTTTTTTCAGGCTTTCATTCAGCTTTTGCTGCGGATATGCTTTGGCATATAGCTCCAACGGATCAAGATCATGGTTCACACACCATTGGGCGAACACTAATATCATCATATTTTCGTCGCGCTCGTAAGCCTCTGCGAGCTGTTTTTCGTTCATATGTCATGCTCCTTATGAAAAGTATCTTCCTCTAAGATACAGGAGCGAATCAAATTCGTCTATCCCAATGGCGGTGGGCGGCAACTGCTTCGATAAACGCTTTGCTGAAGCCGGTGTAATCATCTTCGTCTTTTGCTGTCACAACGCCCGGCCCCTCTGTTGTGCCGACAGCTGATTTGAGGAGGTCAACTCCTTCGTTTGCCGCGCCGACCGCCTTATAGTGATTGTAGGCTTCTCTGATAAACGCCATCGCTTGTTTATCTTCTTTTAGTTCAGGTCCTCCTGCGGCATAAACCGCGTCATACAGAACAGAGTCTGTCGTCAGTAATGTGCAGCTGACCTCAACCTGCTGTCCGGCGCCGCTTGTGATGTGCCCCAGCGTTTGACTGATGATATCCGCTGTGATCCCTTCTTGTTTTAAGGCGTCCAGCACTGTTTGCAATTCTTTTTCATCAAAACCATCCCCGGCGAGAACCGCGACTTTTCTCGTTGACGCTGTTTTCACTGTACGGGCTTGGCTTAACGCAGGTGAGGTAAGGATTTCTTTTGATGCTTTTCGTTTCGCCGGCGGCGCCACACCTACTCCTTTGGCGATTTCTTCTGCCAGGACAGTATCTACGTTGCTGAAGACATCTACGACCTGCCGCTGCACATCTTTGCTTTTGACCTTCCCGACCTCGAAACAAAAGGCGGAAATGATGTGCTTTTTCTCAACCGGTGACATGCTGTTCCAGAACAGTTTTGCCTGTGAGTAGTAATTATTGAAACTGTCGCTCCGCTGGCGGATCTTTCTGCCTTCTACTTTCTCCTGATAGTGGACGTAACCGCCTTCTTCGGCTGACGCAGGAGACGGGTCATTGTTCTGCAGAGAGTTTTTATGATAAGCGACCGGCCCCTTGTTGATGGTCATCCGGTGATAACCGTCGTACTGGTTGTTATGAAACGGACATACCGGGCGGTTAATCGGAATCTCGTGAAAGTTCGGGCCGCCGAGACGGATCAGCTGTGTATCCGTATAAGAGAAAAGCCGTCCCTGCAGCAGCGGATCATTTGTGAAGTCGATGCCCGGCACCACATTTCCGGGGTGGAATGCGACTTGCTCAGTTTCAGCAAATACATTATCCTGATTGCGGTTCAGTGTCATTTTCCCAATGATCTTCACCGGCACAAGCTCTTCCGGCCAAAGCTTCGTCGGATCAAGAATATCAAAATCAAATTTGAATTCATCTTCTTCATCTATCATCTGCACGCCTAGCTCATATTCAACAACGTCGCCGTTTTCAATCGTTTCCCACAGGTCGCGGCGGTGGAAATCAGGGTCTTTTCCGGCAATTTTCTGCGCTTCATCCCATACGAGAGAATGTACGCCGAGCACCGGCTTCCAATGGAATTTCACGAAACGCGCCTTTCCTTGTTCGTTCACAAAACGGAACGTGTGAACGCCAAAGCCCTCCATCATCCGGTAGCTGCGGGGAATGCCTCTGTCAGACATCGTCCACATCACCATGTGAGCCGACTCTGGATTATTGGCGACAAAGTCCCAAAACGTATCATGAGCTGTCGCGGCCTGAGGCATTTCATTGTGCGGCTCAGGCTTAAACGCATGCACCAAATCCGGGAACTTGATCGCATCCTGAATAAAGAACACCGGAATATTATTGCCTACTAGATCATAGTTTCCTTCTTCGGTATAAAATTTCGTCGCAAAGCCTCTGGCGTCACGCACCGTGTCAGCGGAGCCTTTGGAGCCCGCAACTGTTGAAAACCGGACAAATACGGGTGTCTTCACCGAAGGGTCCTGAAGAAATTTCGCCCGGGTGAACTCTGTCATCGGCTCGTAAACCTGAAAAAAGCCATGCACGCCATACCCGCGCGCGTGCACGATCCGTTCAGGGATTCTCTCATGGTCAAAATGGGTCATCTTCTCCCGAAAGTGAAAATCCTCCATCAACGTCGGACCGCGAACTCCGGCTTTTAACGAATGTTCGTCCTCAGACACCCGTACACCTTGGTTTGTCGTCATTTTCTTTCCGCTGTTATCAACCCTGTACTGTTCGAGCTGCTCGTCTTTTGAGTGTTCATTGACTCGTTTGTTTTGATCATCACTCATGTCTGCTCCCCCTTTTCCTATTCCAGATCTCAAAAAATAAACATTCTACAGCACATTTACCCGTGGCGATCTGCATATAAACTGCTCATCTGCTCTCTAGGTTTTTAGGTCTACTTGTCAACATGAGGTCATAAATATTTGAAATAAGCCTTCTGGAGGTGTGGAAGCGCTTACTAAAATTGTGCTGTTGAATGGGGGAGGTCATATCGTGCTTGCCATACTTGGTTTTGTGATGATCATTGTCTTCATGTATCTTATTATGTCTAACCGGCTTTCCGCTCTTATTGCCTTGATTGTCGTTCCTGTTGTGTTTGCCCTGATCAGCGGATTCGGCAAAGACCTGGGCGATATGATGCTTCAGGGTGTAACAGGCCTCGCTCCGACAGGCATCATGCTGTTATTTGCGATCCTGTATTTCGGCATTATGATTGATTCAGGTTTGTTCGATCCGCTCATTGCCAAAATCTTATCCCTTGTCAAAGGAGATCCATTAAAAATCGCTGTCGGCACAGCGGTGCTGACGATGACCATTTCGCTGGACGGAGATGGGACAACAACGTACATGATTACCATTGCTGCGATGCTTCCGCTATACAAACGGCTCGGCATGAACCGGCTGGTGTTGACGGGAATTGCAATGCTCGGGTCGGGAGTCATGAATATTATTCCGTGGGGAGGGCCGACTGCAAGGGTGTTGGCTTCTCTAAAATTGGACACGTCAGAAGTCTTCACTCCGCTGATTCCTGCTATGATCGCCGGCATTCTCTGGGTGCTTGCCGTAGCCTATATTCTTGGAAAAAAAGAACGGAAACGGCTCGGCGTCATTTCAATTGAACACCAGCACGCGTCCGATCCGGATACAGCGCCGCTCAAACGCCCCGCTCTCCAGTGGTTTAACCTGCTGCTGACTGTCGTGCTGATGGCCGCTTTGATCACCAGCCTGCTCCCGCTTCCTGTTCTTTTTATGATCGCATTTGCTATCGCCTTGATGGTGAACTATCCGAATGTAAAAGAGCAGCAAAAGCGGATCTCAGCGCATGCAGGAAATGCGTTAAACGTTGTCTCCATGGTGTTTGCCGCCGGCATTTTCACAGGCATTTTGTCGGGCACAAAAATGGTAGACGCGATGGCGCATTCTCTCGTATCACTCATCCCTGACGCCATGGGCCCGCATCTGCCCTTGATTACAGCCATCGTCAGCATGCCATTTACCTTTTTTATGTCGAATGACGCCTTTTACTTCGGTGTTCTGCCGATCATCACAGAAGCCGCCGCTGCTTACGGAATAGATGCCGCAGAAATCGGCAGAGCCTCTTTGCTGGGCCAGCCTGTGCATTTGCTCAGTCCTCTCGTTCCTTCCACTTATTTATTGGTCGGAATGGCGGGCGTCAGCTTTGGCGACCATCAAAAATTCACGATCAAATGGGCCGTGGGAACAACCATTGTGATGACGATTGCGGCACTGCTGATTGGGATTATTTCGTTTTAACGTGAGAAAAGGATTTCCGCTGCCGGAAATCCTTTTTTGGTCATTTAATTGATATATTTTATGACAGGCAAGCTTTCAGCACCTGAAGCATAGTAGTAATTTAAAACACTGAAAAAGTCTATCGCTTTGCCGGTTTTCAGATCAACGATCAATATATGGTCCCCATAGTTCTGATCATCCGCATCCAGCCTTCTAGGTGTTTTTTTACCTAACGTATCAAGGAAAGAATCATCATAACCTACCCCGGTCTGATAAGCTGATACATGATGCATAAAAAGCGTGCCTGTGTCTAAGTAAACCATGATGGCTGAGCTTGAACTTGCATAACTCGAACGATAAGTGACAGGGTCAGAAATATTTTTAACCTTCACATCAGAAATGGAATGGGTGCGCTGATTATACCCGCCTCCATAGGAAAAATAATATTCTCTTTCCCAGTCTAATGAAGATGTTTTCGTATTAGAATTGTACAGCAATGTACCATTAGCATAAACGGAACCGTCTCCATACTCAGCAACAAAGGCTTGTAAATTAGACGTTACCGATTTTACACTTGAATAATTTGAAGGGTTTTTCGCATTTAACTGAATGTTATATGAATCTCCCGTCGTTCCTTCAGAGTAAACCCGGATCATATAATCGCCAGCGGGAAGCTCTTTTAAAAGCACTAAGTTCCCTGCTGCCATTGATATATTAGACGGCTGGGCTTCTCCTGTATCCCAATTGACAACATACAATTTCAGATGGTAATCGCTGTTGTCTGAAAGAATTCTTGTGATAAGGGTTCGATCTGACGAAGTACTGAAAAAGTACATATCATCAGGATTATTTTCATCAAGGACAGAGGTTGTATTGAAAACCTGGTCATCGGAGTTGTACATGGAACTTGTTTTAAAAACATTCTCATTCGAAGGCTTCTTCACTTTCATCTTTTCTGTTTTATTGTCCGTTTTAAGGCTTACTTGCTTCGCTTGATTTAATGAAACACCCTCAGTTTCCTTTTGTTTTTTCAGTTTTTCCTGCTGCTCCATGATTGATTTATCTTTTAACACACTTTGCGCTGAGGCAGCATTTGAACTCATACATAAACTAAAAACAACAAGCAACACAGTACACAAAAAAGGCAGTGAAACAATTTTTTTGTTCTTCATATACAAACCCCTTTCCAATTTTATACTATACATATCGGCAAGGAGCTCGGATCATTTACATAAATATATTTATTTTCATAAATTGTTTATTTTTTCTACCGGTTCAATGCCCCGCCATTCGAAGCAATCAGCTCTTTATACCAATAAAAGCTTTTCTTGCGAATACGGCGCAGGTCTTTCAGGTCGAATTCATCCCGATTGACATAGATGAAGCCGTAGCGTTTAGAACAGCCCTGGTGAGTGGAAATTAAGTCAATCGCAGACCACGGTGAATAGCCGAATACGTCAACGCCGTCTGTAATCGCCCATTGAATTTGTTCAATGTGCTGCTTTACATAATCAATCCGGTAATCGTCATTAACCGTATCATTTTCTTCGAGTTGATCGAAAGCGCCTAGCCCGTTTTCTGTGATGATCAATGGCAGCTGGTAGCGGTCATAGATTTCACGAAGTGTGGAACGGAATCCAACCGGATCAATTTCCCAGCCGAAATCGTTTTTCTTCAGGTTCGGGTTGGCGCTGCCGCGGTAGACGCCGTCTTCCCCCGTTTTCAAATGCTGGTCTCCGCCGCGCGCTGTTTCGTCCGAGCCGTCGCCTTTGCTTGCTTCCGCCGTTTGAGACGTGTAGTAGTTAAATGCGATAAAATCAGGCTTCGCAGATCGCAGAATCTCCATATCACCATCTTCAATGACTGGCGTATAGCCTTTTTCTTTCATATATGCCCAAGCTGTCGTGTTATAACGCCCGTGAACCGCCATATCTAAATAGAGCCAGTTGCGGATTGCATTGTAGTTGAAGGCTGCGACAACATCTTCCGGTTTTGAAGATGCCGGGTAAATCAGCGCAATGTTTGGAGCTGGCCCGATCTTGGCTTCCGGCAGCATCTCATGGCATAGATTCATAGCCTTCGCCTGTGCCACCAGCATGTGGTGATTTTGCTGATACAGTTCTTTTTTCGGGTTTTTCAGATTCGGATCAAGTGTGCCCAGCGCACTTCCATGCAGGATCATCATGTTTTGTTCATTGATTGTCAGCCAGTACTTGACACGGTCACCGAAGTGTTCAAACAGCACCTTCGAATACCGTTCAAAAGCGTCAATTGCAGATCGCTTTGACCAGCCTCCTTTTTCCTGCAATGCATTCGGCAGATCAAAGTGATACATCGTGACGATCGGTTCAATCTTATATTTGAGCAGCTCATCAATCAGATTGCTGTAAAATTCAATCCCCTTTGGATTGATGTCTCCGTCGCCATCAGGAATAATGCGCGTCCAGGCGATAGAAAAACGGTATGCTTTAAAGCCCATTTCAGCAAACAGCGCAACGTCTTCTTTATAACGGTGATAATGATCGCTGGCTACCTTAAAATCAGTCGTTCCCTCAGGATAGCTGTCGCGGGCGTCAATCACTGAAGGTCCCTTTCCATCTTCGTTCCACGCGCCTTCAACCTGATAAGCAGAAGTTGATGCTCCCCACAAAAAGTTCTCCGGAAATGCCGCAAGTTTGTTATAGTTCATCGTTTGTTCCTCCAATGTTTTAGATTAAAGAAAGAATTCTTTCTTCTGTTTTGACTTGCTTTTGATCCGTTTGAATGACGTCGGTATATTGATCTGTGTTTGTGATGATGATCGGCGTGTTCATATCAAATCCTGCCTTTATTAACTCCTCTAAATCAAATTCAGCCAGCAGATCGCCTTGTTTGACGGCTTGCCCCTGCACCACTTTAGGATAAAAGTGTTTTCCTTCCAGCTTCACCGTATCAAATCCGAGGTGAATCAGGATTTCTGTTTCCTGATGGGTGATCATGCCGAATGCATGGCCAGTCGGGAAAACAGTCGTTATCACGCCATCTGCCGGAGCCACCAGCCGGCCTTTCTCCGGCAAAATCGCAATCCCCTTTCCAAGCGTCTCCGATGCGAACACCTTATCCTTCACTTCCGCTAACGGAATCACGCTTCCTTCTAACGGACTGCTGATCTGCTCATGATGTGTGGCAGGTGCTGGCGGTTCCGTTTTGGCATCTGCTTTTTCCGCGGGATCTTCAAATCCGACAATGTACGTTAGGATAATTGAGAGAATAAAAGATACCGAGATTCCCAAGATAAAGCCTGCAAACCCCTGTCCGTAGAAAATCGGGATGGTCAATAAACCCGGCGCGCCTGAAGCGATGGCCACACTGTGAGCCTGCCCGATAATCGCCCCGCCAACAGCCGCACTGATGACACCGCATACAAAAGGTTTTTTCAGTCTGAGCGTCACCCCATAAACGGCAGGTTCCGTAATGCCGAAAATTCCGGTGACAGCGGCGGAGCCCGCAAGCGCCTTCATTTTTTTATTTTTCGTTTTTAACATGACCCCGATGGCGGCACCTGTTTGGGCAAACACAGCAGCTGCTGTAGCCGGTTTGATAGAATCCTGCCCGTTAACCGCGATATTGTTTAAAATAACCGGCACGATGCCCCAGTGAATGCCGAAGATGACAAGGATCTGCCAAAGGGCTGCGATCACGGCACCGGCCAGCATCGGATTAAAATTAAAGATCGCCAGAATCACAGCCGCGATGCCATTCCCGGCATTTACGCCAATCGGCCCGAACACGATTAATGTGAGCGGCACGACCGTCACTAAACAGATCAGCGGCGTGATGAAGGTTTTTACACTGTCATGAATCAGCCTGTTTAGAAACTTCTCCATGCAGCTCATCACGAAAATCGCCAGGATGATCGGTATGACGGTTGATGTGTAATTCATTAAAACAACAGGAATGCCAAAAAAATCGGTATCCGCATTGCCATTCTTCAGTTCAATAATGGTTGGATAGATGAGCGCCCCGGCAACCGTGACAGAAACAAACACGTTTGCGCCGAATTTTCGGGCAGCTGTAATGGCAAGCAGCAATGGCAGAAAATAAAACAGGCTGTCCGCGGCGGCGTACAAAATCGTGTAAGTTGTATCCTCAGTTTTGAGCCAGCCGGCATTTGTACAGATCATAAGCAGGCCCTTTAAAATTCCCGCTCCCGCCATCACGCCAAGCAAAGGCGTAAAAATGCTCGATACGATATCAACCAGCCGGCCGAACAGATTCCCTTTCTGAGCAGAACGCTCTGTTTGGTCATCCTGCAGTACACTTGATATCTTTCCAATCTCGCGATACACCTCGGAAACATGATTACCGATGACCACCTGAAACTGCCCGCCGCTTTCCACAACAGTCACGACATCGTCTAAAGCTTCTATTTTTTCTTTGTCTGCTTTTGAGCGGTCGTTCAGCGTAAAACGCAAGCGCGTCGCACAATGTACAAGTGAACGCACATTTTCTTCCCCGCCGACCAATTGTAATATGTCTCTGGCTGCTGCCTGAATCCCCATTTTCCCCTCATCCCTTCCGCTGAAAAATAAAAAACCTAAACTACCCCTGCCACATTAGGAACAAGTAGTTTAGGTTTTGCCTGCTGACCAGTAACAATCCTATAAAACTTCATCATTCGATTTTTCTTCAATTTTGCTTCATCACCATCCCCTGAAAAAAATAAAAACCTAAATTACCACCAGCGCAGACAGAGTCCTCCGCACTCATCGTAATTTAGGTTTTGCCTGCTTATCAGTAACAATCCTAAAATCATAATATATTGATGTAAGAAGAAATTAACACACGAAAATAAAAATGTCAACGCTTTCATCATGTTTGTTTGACGACCCTTTCAATATGAATCGTTAAGTACAGCAGCTCGTCCCTGGTGAGTTTGTGTTCATATTCGTGTTCCATATACGCTTTGATTTTCTTCGTGCAGTCATACGCGCGATGATATTTTTCTTTCACCGTTTCCAGCAAAAAATCGTCCTGGCTTTCCAGGTAGGTTCCGTTAAAAAGACGCTGCGCGAAAAACTTCAGGTGAGTGACAAACCGGTAATAATGCAGCGATTCTTCATCAAATTCAATATTAAAATGATATTTTACAATACTTAAAATCTCTTGCATGACTTTTGTAATGTTCATGATATTGGGCATCTCTTCATTGAGTTCGGCATTCACGATATGGAGGGCAATAAAACCTGCTTCATCCTCCGGAAGGGAAACACCTGTCTTGTTTTTCACCATGTGCAGCGCTTCTTTGCCGATCGCAAACTCATCTTTGTACAGCCGTTTGGTTTCCCACAGCAAAGCATTTTTGATATCAAGACCCTTTTTATTGCGCTGTATGGCAAAGTTAATATGATCGGTCAGCGACACGTAGATGCTGTCGTTCAGCTTTTTTCCAAGCTGTAATTTCGCATAGCTGATAATGTCCTCACACACTTCCATACACTCAAGCGGTATTTCATACAAAAGGGTTTTAAATTTCTCTGATACATCCTTGTTATCGAGAGTGAACACCTTCTCAATGCGTGCTTCATCGACCTCGTCGCCGGACTTTTTTTGGAACGCGAGCCCTCTGCCCATGATGACCAATTCGTTCCCTTGTTCATTGACCACACTGATCACGTTATTGTTGATCACCTTCGCAATCTTCATGACATGTCCCTCCAATCAGCTAAGAACAGACTACACCTTGATTGTACATTCTTTTTGTACTAGGTCAATATCTTCAGGGAAAGAGCAGCGATCGGTCAATATACTTCACTCAGCACCGTCTGCCTGCTCTGTTTCTGAAGCAGCGCCTCAAGATGGCGTTCAAAGGATTCCTTATCTGCCCCCTGCTTCTTGACTATGCCATTCATTAAGTTGATGCTTTCGGCATTGTATTTCGTATATTGTTTTTTCAGCTGATCCAGCTGTTTTCTTGTTTGTTTAGCGTTTTTCGGTGTGACCTGATTGATGAGCGCGATCATGCTGCCGGTAATCTCAAAAAAGGTGTCTCTATTGTCTTTAAGCTGTTGATTCTCATTGCGGCTCTTTTCTTGATTGCGGGTTTTTTGAAGCATTGCGAATGCCTCGCTGTTTTGTTTTTTGAGCCGACCGTTTTCGAGTTTAATTGATTCAAGATTTTTCTTCGCTATATCTGCTTCCTCTTCTGTCATGCTGCTGCGAATGAAATATTCAGGGTTGCCGATCCCATAATCAAACGTCTCGCTTACGTGTATCATAGAACTGAAAACAACCGCAAGCTGCATATCGTTTGATAGGGTCTGAAAGTCTTGCTTTTTCTTGCTGCCCAATGATTTTATCATGCTTTGTTTGATCGTCTTTTGATCATGATGGGCGGCGTTCTGAACATTGCTTTCGCTTTCACATGCGCTCATCGCAAGAACAGCGACCAGCAGGCTTATCAACAAGCCTATTCGCCTCATGCTCTGTCTCCTCTCTGCTGAAACTCTTCTGGAAAATGCGGCAAAATATAGTTAAATCGTACCAGATATATGATGTGTCAGCAATAAACCAAAAGTATTATTTGACCTTTATAGAACATAAACATTTTGTAAAAATTGACCGCGGCTCCATCCTTTTCCATGCGGTTTCTCGTACAATAGAAGTATCGTTACTGGGGAGGGGCTCTGCAGATGAAACGTTTTACGAAACAAGAAAACAGCTGGGTTGTATATGACTGGGCAAACTCTGCTTATTCCATTGTCATCACAACCGCGGTATTTCCGTTGTTTTATAAATCAGCCGCTGCGGAAGGCGGTGTCAGCGCTGCTCAATCAACTGCTTATTTAGGTTATACGATAGCGATTTCTACCTTTATTCTCGCCATGCTCGGCCCGATTTTAGGAACCATCGCCGACTATGAAGGCTGCAAAAAAAAGTTCTTCGGCTTCTTTGTGTCAGCGGGTGTCGCCAGCACCGCGGCGCTTGCCTTTATTCCAAGTGAACATTGGCTGCTTTTGCTGCTGTTCTACACCATATCGGCTGTCGGTTTTTCCGGCGCCAATGTATTCTACGACGCCTTCCTCGTTGACGTCACGCCTGAGGAGCGAATGAATCTCGTCTCCGCCCGCGGCTTTGGCTTAGGCTATATCGGCAGCACGATCCCATTTATCCTCAGCATCGCCGTCATCCTGCTCGCACAGGCAGAAACGATTCCGATGTCTGTGTCTGGCGCAAGCCAGCTGTCCTTTTTTATAACGGCCGCTTGGTGGGGACTGTTTACCATTCCGATGCTGAAACACGTTCATCAGCGCTATTACATCAAAAGAGAACCCCGCATCATAGCCAACAGCTTTAAACGCCTCGGACAAACGATGAAACGGATCCGGCAGTACCGGGCGCTGTTCCTCTTTCTGCTCGCTTATTTCTTTTATATCGATGGAGTCGGCACCATTATTACGATGTCGACCTCCTACGGGTCAGATTTGGGCATCAGCTCCACAAGTCTCCTGATCATCCTGTTTGTCACTCAGGTCGTCGCCGCGCCGTTTGCCATTTTATACGGAAGGCTTGCGGAGCGCTTCACGGGGAAAACAATGCTGTACGTTGGCATCGTCATGTATATGATTGTCTGCGTATATGCGTATTTTCTGGAAACGACGCTTGATTTCTGGATTCTAGCCATGCTTGTCGCCACCTCGCAGGGCGGCATTCAAGCATTAAGTCGCTCCTATTTCGCCAAGCTCGTCCCGAAACACCATGCAAATGAATTCTTCGGCTTCTACAACATTTTCGGAAAATTCGCCTCGATTATGGGGCCGCTGCTCATCGCCGTTACCGCCCAGCTTACCGGAAAATCATCGACCGCGGTGTTCAGCCTGATCATTTTGTTTGTGATCGGCATTGTGGTTCTTGCCTTTGTGCCGGAAGAAAACAGCACCAATGTCAGCCATCACGAAAATGACCTGCCCCTTTGACTGGAGCAGGCCGTTTTTTTATTTATTCGCTTTATTCACCTTAAGCTTTTTCCCTTTGACGGTTGTATTCTTCATGGCTTTGAGAACATGAGGGCCTTTTCCGTTTAAAATTTCCACGTACGAGGCGTTATCCATGATCGTAATGATGCCAATGTCATCAGCAGAAACCCCGTCGATTTTAGCGATCGTTCCGACAAAATCAACGGCTCTGATTTTCTTTTTCTTTCCGCCGTTAAAATACAGCTTCATAATGTCTTTATTCAGCTCTTCGCTCTTGTCTTTTTTAATCGCCGGACGGTCTTTCAGTTTAGCGAGAAAATCCGGTTTCTTTTTTGCGACCTCCTCTTGGGATGGGGCTTCTAATTTCTGAATCCCAAATCCGATATAGTCTTCTATTTCAGTCAGGAACCGCTTTTCAAACGGCGCCACAAATGAAATCGCTTTTCCCTGATTTCCGGCTCGGCCTGTCCGTCCTGTACGGTGTACGTAGCTTTCTTTCTCAAGTGGCAAATCATAGTTGATGACAAGGGCGATATTTTCGATATCGATCCCCCGCGCGGCGACGTCTGTCGCGACTAAATAACGGTACTCGCCTCTTTTAAATTCATTCATGACGTCAAAGCGGTCTTCCTGAATCATCCCGCCGTGAATTTTATCGCATGGATATCCTAAGTCATCCAATTCATCAGTCAGCTGATTCACATGCTCTTTCGTCCGGCAGAAAATGATGCAGCTGTCCGGGTTCTCAGTGACGAGTACATCCTTCAGCAAAGAAAATTTATGCTCTTCTCTGACTTGAATCACCGCATGTTCAATATTCCTTGTGGTAAGACCAGCCGCTTTGATTTCGATATGCTCTGGGTTTTGCATATATTGACGGCTTAATTTCTCAATATCCTCTGGCAGCGTCGCAGAAAACAGCATCGTTGTGCGCTGAACCGGGAGATGCTTGATAATCGCCTCCACCTGATCGATGAAGCCCATATTCAGCATCTCATCCGCTTCATCAATGACCAGATAGGATAGGCGATCCAGCGGCAGCGTTCCTTTTTCAATATGATCCAGAACGCGGCCCGGTGTGCCGACAACGATATGGCTTTTTTGCTTCAGCTCGGCTTTTTGTTTATCAAAAGATGATTTTCCAAATACAGCTGTCGCTTTGATTCGTTTAAATCTTCCGATGTTCGTGATATCCTCTTTTACTTGCACGGCAAGCTCACGGGTCGGCGTCAGCACCAGTGCCTGCGGTTTGTTTTCATCCCAATCCGCCAGCTCGCAGAGAGGAATGCCAAACGCAGCCGTTTTCCCGCTTCCCGTCTGTGATTTGACGACAAGATCTTTTCGTTCAAGAGCTGCCGGAATCACGTTTCGCTGCACCTCGGTCGGTTCTGTATACCCCAGTCCTTCCAATGCTCGTAAAATGTCTTGACTGATTTGATAGTTTTTAAAATGACTCATGTATAAACTCCTGTCTCTTGCAGATGTTCTCATTATACTCTAATTAACGGCGGCGTATGTGTTTTGCTGAAAAATGACGTTTTAGAAGCCATCAATTCCCTGTCTTTTTAGTTCCTGAACGGCCAATCGCGCCAGTGCATCGGCCCCCGATCGGTTCGGATGAAGCGTATCGCCATCCATATAAAGCGCGAGCGTTTTTTCCGGACCGATCGATGTAAAGTAAGATGAACTGAGGACATTCAGGTCAATAAGCCTTGTTTTTTCTTCTTCGGCCAAAGCCAAAATAGAAGCCCTGTACCATCGGTTTACAGAGGAATGGATGCCTTCAGAAGTAAAGTCTGTCGCCCGGCCTTGCGGTGTTGAAAGAATCACGTCCGCGCCCTTCGCTTTCACCTGGCGGATCATATCACGCATGATGTCCTTAAACTCAGCTTCAGATTCATTATGCTTCGGGTTTGTATCGTTAATGCCGAGCTGCAAAATAAAGTAATCTCCCGGTTTCATGTACTTCAAGATCGCCTCAAGCTGTCCGTCATTTCGAAACCCTCTCGCAATCTGCCCGCCTGACGCCATGTTTCTCACTTGAAAGGTATGCTTGTCGACATAGTGAGGCAGCATTTGCCCCCAGCCCGCCTGCTTGCTGCTGTTGAGCGGATAATAATTGCACACCGTTGAATCGCCGCCGACATAGATCGTTCGGTTTGTCACCGGCTGATCAGACAATTTCTTGATCTTCAAGGCGCTGAGCGTAAAAGCCGTACCCGCCTTGCCTTCAGTCACCAGCAGATTCAGCTGCCCGTCGGTGACAGGAATTTGGAACGTATCCTCCGCACCGTCTCCCGTCATATTGATGACCTGATACACGCCTTCCGCCGCCACGCTTGCCCTCGCCGTATTGCCCAGCGTCACCTTCACCTCATACAGGCCATTCGGAAGATCCACATTAAACGTGTTATCGCTTTTCGTCCCATACGCCAAAAATTGAACCGCATCACTTTTCACGCCCGTCCCGGATGCCGCCACATCCTTCATATGTTCCGGCGTTTGAAAACCGTAGCCCTTTGACGGGTTATAACGGTCAGACGCCCTGACACCAATGTAATCAGGCTCAGCCGAACCGCTCCCAAAGTCAAACTGATACACCTTCGGCTCAGACGCCTTCAAACTCTCCGCCCCGCTGAAACACAACATCAACATCATCACAAAACCCGCCGTTATCCATTTTTTCATGAAGAATCCCCCTCTATGAAAACGCATTCATTAATGCATACTCGGTGATTGTTTCTTTATGATGACTGAACACAGAAAAAAATTGCATTGACAAAAGAAAAGGAAGATTTTATTATATCAATAAATGATATATCATTAGTTGATATAATAAATGAGGTGACCGCTTGCCAAAGCAACGTCCGCAGGAAATGGATCAGCTTACCGATCCAGCCTATTATATTGTCTTAACCTTGCTGGAGCCAAAACACGGATATTCGATCATGCAGGAGATTGAGGACATGACCGATGACTCCTTTACGATCGGCCCAGCTACCTTATATACATTGTTAAAGAAATTATTGCAGGAAGAGATCATAGAGCTTGTCAACAACGAGAACCCGCGCCGCAAAGTGTACCAGACAACCCTGCACGGCCAAGCATTACTCAAAAAAGAAATTCAGCGCAGAAAAGTGATGGCTGAACACGGCGAACGCGCTTTTCAACAATTGAAAGGGGATTCATCATGAAACAGAAAAAATATATGATGTCCGAAGGCTTGGCTTTTTCAGAAGAAAAAGATATGAAGAAACTCAGCGATATGGCCAGCAAAGGCTGGTTGCTCGATTCATTTGCGGTTATGGGGTATAAGCTTAGAAAAGCTGAGCCGCGGAAGTTGATCTACAGTATTGATTATCATGATGTTGGGGAAGAAAGCTTGGCGGAATACACCGAGATGTTTGAAGCGGCCGGATGGGAACGTGTTTGCTCTTCACAAGGTATGCATATCTTTTCGGCTGAGCCTGGGACTTCGCCGATATACAGTGATCAATCCACCATGAGAGAGAAATATAAAAGAAGCGAAAAAGACGTTCGAAATGTCACCTGCACCTTGAGTTTCCTGACTCTCTTGTCAATTGCACTCCATTATTTGACCGGGTTATCAAATTGGGTGCCTTTGGCTTTCCTGGTTGTGACTTTTCCGTTTCTCGTGACATATGCGGCAACAAAAGCAAGAACGCTTGGAAAGTGGGGAAAATCAGTGTGACTTCTTGTCACACTTGATTACATCCCACCCTCCGCAATAGAAACTCATTTGGTTTCCTTGATCATACACATAATAACGGAGCCTTTCCCATTGATCATCAGTCGGTAAAATCTCCAATTCAATCCTATCGATGGATTCAAGATCATCCAGTCTCGATGCACTGATGTCTTCAAACCGTAAATGAATGTCACTGGTTTGAGCAGATAGTTTTAATTCAAACACAGGTATATGAATATAACGATCATCTTCTTTCATATAGAAAGAAAACTCGTTTAATGTAAATAGACCTGTATCCGTGTGAGAAAGATGCTGTTTCATTTTCTCGTATTGTGTGATATTCAAATGGATTCCTCCTACGTTTCATCGCCGACCATATAGATCTCCGCAGCGTCGTATTCAAACCACATGATCCGTTCGCCCGAGTCCGTCAGGCATTGGGGTTTCCCTTCGGAAAAATAGCTGTTATCTGGTTGAGGATCAGTGATCAGAAAAACATCATCATTGATAGAAACTAACAGAAAGAGAAAATCTGCAATGCTCCGGTCTGTTTCATGTACTACGCATTGGAAATGAAATTGCCTTTTCGCCAGCTTCGTCACTTTGTAAGCATAGCCTTTGAAAAACTCTGACAGGTCTTCTATAAATGAACCACCCGTTATCACCTGTATCATGATTCGCTCACAGGCAAGCCCTTGCCAAAAACGATAAAACGACTCTGCATCTTCAAGTTCGCATGACATAACGGTTTGGTCAGGCTTAAGCTCGATCATGTCCAAATTGCCAATACTGCTTATAGAGGTTTTTTCCATAAAATCCTCCTTATCAGTTGGATAGCGCAGCGCAAATCTCTTGTCTGACTTGCTCATATAAAAGAATGTGATGATACAGATCGGTATCGTTTTTGATCATATCCGGCGGGATGTTAGGATACAGCTCAAAAAAGCCTTTCTCCAACGAATGCCGCTGATGCCGGGGCATCCTTTTATTCGCCAGCACATAACCCAAACTGCCAGCAACAAGCATAAAAAACTCATATATTTCCGCTTCAAAGCCGTACAATTCACCAGGATACGGCGTTTCTTCAAGCTCTTGCTGTCTTTTTCTCAGTTTTTGAAGCACGCTGGATCCTCTCCCTCCGCACATGTTAAATAACAAACTCATTTATCTTGAAACAGAATAGGCGGATCATTATCTATCGCCTCCAACAGCTCCTCACCAAATACAGTGATTGTACATTTCCACGGATCACCCAAAAGCCCCCAAGAAAAATCCTGATGAAAAAAGAAATAATAGTCTCCGTTTGGAAATACCGGAACAGGCCATTCGCCAAATTCATCCTTAGGCATTGTCTGGTGAGGGCTAAAGATATAGCCGTCATGCTGCCAGTCTAATGCGTACATCACATCGTTCTTTCCAGTACATGATTGAAATGCTTTTAAAATAGAATTCTCTAAATCACTCAGCACTCCGCTCACATCATTATGACCAGCTTTACTGCTCAACCCGCTTGAGATATCAAACACTCGATATGGATCAGGCGGGATGATATGATGACATCTGCTTCCGGGCTTCCATTTTATGAGCTGGTTTACTTCTGACCAGATGCTGTCTTGTTTTGTCTGACTTAAAGCGCGCCAATTCATCATGATCTCATCAACACCTTATTGGATATCCTGCTTATAAACACCAGAAGAAGTAACTGCGTAAACAGCGTTACTTGTCAGTTTCAGCTGTTGAACGTCTAGGGCTTCACCGTTCGAGTCACAGCATGTTATCTCTTCCATCTCTTGACTCACATCGGTAGAAATCAAATAAAGAGACGGCTTAAGGTCTGCTCTGTAACAGTTGACCGTCCCGATCCAAAAACCTTCTTTAGTTACTGTGAGCTGATCAAATACTTCTGATTTAGGTGCTTCATCCGACAGAATCCACACCCTTCTCACAACCGTTTCATCAAATGCGGCAATGACTGCATCTCCGTAATACAGCATATAAATCAATCCGTTTTTTTCTGCAAGCCCATAACATTCATCTACAGCCGGTGCATCCATTTCTTCAAGCTTTCTATCAATATACATTTCCTTCTGCTTACCATCTAACGTAAAACACCACACACTATGGCCGCTGGGATTCTCATCATGATAAATCCCTTCATCACATAAACCGACCCAAAGGTGTTGCTTCTCATCAAGAAGACAGCAGGAGACCCCTGAAGGCAAACAAAAAGCACTTTTCACCCTTCCCTCTTCTGAAAAAACCTTTACTTTCGGCTCATACGATTCGTAATAAACGAAGACATAGCCATTTGCACATTGTTGAAATAAATGAATATCGCTGTATGCCATCTGCTCTTTCACTTTAAAATCCCGAACTTCACCAGAAGGATCATAGATTGAAACAGTGATATCACCTTTCTCACCTTTTCCAATGTAAACACGCCCCTGTGCATCGGCATGGAAAAAACAATCGCGGGTGTTCGTGTTGATGATTTTATTCATTTTTAATTTTTTCATTGGTTATACTCCCAAGTTAGAAATTCTCTTACTCGTTAACCTTATACGCATAAAATTGTTTTGAATCAAAAGAAACAAACTCAGCCTCTACAGCTATCAACATGCTGTTCATATTAATAAGAAAATTAGCGTTTGAATGATAGTGTTCTATTTTAGAATTCGAAAGATTTCCGATTCCTTCCGGCTGATAACTGAACTCAAATACTTTCCAATTATATTCTTCTGGAACAATTTTTTCTAATCTCATGTCGCCAACATCCGCACTATAATAAGTAGATGCTACATTTTGGAATGATATTTTATGCGTATATTCAGCTTCACTTTCAAAAACCTTGATATTAAGTGAGAGCTCTTTTTTAAACACATTAAAATCTAAATGAAGGACACTGCACCCCTCATCTATGTAATCAACCCAATCATTAATTGTTTTGTACATTGTCATCTCCTACCTCGTTTTAATCAATAACGCCTTGCAACTAGCAAAAAAACTAATTACTCCGTATATTGTTTGATCCAATCATTTAAATCATCTGTTGAATGCAAATAAGCTTCAGGAGAATCTTTCAAATCTATCCCGCTTAGAAGGATTAACATATCCCAGACTCTACCGTCTTCTATCTCGGGATCATCAGCATAAACATAAGTGCCCGCCCAATCTGACACTTCTTCTCTTGTTGTTTGTCCATTTAAGACACTTTTGATTTTATTTGTGCATTCTATTAGATTTGTCTCGCTCAATTTGATCCCACGTATTCAAAGTACTTAATATTTGTTATAAGTATACAAGCCACTGTACTGATATTTAGATATTTTACGTAAGGGATATCTTCCAAAAGATTTCCTCCTATGAAAACAATCTACCAATATACAAGCTCGCAGCCGTATTCTGTGTGCAATATACATAAACCAAACTGACACTCAGGTTCAACCAAAATAAAACTATGATTGAGAAGCCCTTCGTCGAACTCAATGCATTCCAATAACCCGTCAAGGTGCTCGAGACATTTTCCAAAAGCACAAACTAACGCACCAATTTCGCTGCTGTATTGATGAAACAGCAGAACGTCCCGGTCATCATAAGCAACATATAACTGAGATTTTTTCAAGATTAGCCGTTTCGCTTCCATTTTTCCGAGAGCATCAATCTCACGGATGTTGGCTGATATTGAATTTGATAAAACCAGCTCAAGCAAATGCTTGCTTTGCACAAGATCGGCAAAACGATAAGTGAAGCCCTTTTCTGCATAAGGGGCTAATTTTTCTTTCATTTCGCTCTTCAACAAACGTCTTTTATTCTCGGCGAGTTTTTCGATTAATCTGTTTTGCATGAGCCGCATTCCCTTCGCTGTCAATTTCTCCAGTTCATTTAATTTGATTAATCACCCTCTTGTTTTCTTTGTCGTTCATCATTCAAATTTGTTCTAAAAATCTTGTATCGCTCAAGACACAAGCTTTTTTTGACCATTTAGAATTCACCAGCGGATTTTCTGCAAATGCAATAGCTGTTAAATGATATTTGAAATATTTTCTCTATTTCTTGACCTATTCTGATAGTCCCGGAATCTATTATTTCTATATGGCAGAAGACAGCGTTCAGTAAATCTCTAACAATTGTTTTTTCTGTTAAATGAACTCTGCTCAATATATCTTTTAACTCAACATCTTTTTTCAATAAAATGATCTTCTCATGAGCAACAATTGCATTTTCATATTCTTCTGCTGATGTTTTCATAAAAGAAATTTTTTTATGATGAAACAAATTATTTGTTTTTAAATTCGCAGAGTATATACAATCATTACTATCCTTATTTGAAACGAGTAAGAATACATTGTATATTGTTTATTTTCCACATTTTTCAATATATCGAATATTATATGCTCTATTTTTTTATATTCTTTTTCAACCCAATCATAGTCATTGAGAGTTGATATTTCATAAAAATAGTACATTCACTTTTCCCCTTAAACGCAATTGAGAAAGCCTCTTTTCCATCCCTTCTCTAGAACTTGTAAAAGGGTTCTATATCTGCATCCCGAGTCAAATGATTCGCCAAAAAAATTGAAATAACTGTATTATAGATTTAACATGTTAGCGCCATTGGAATATGATTACAATATTTTTACTAGAATGTTTATGTTATTTTAAGAATAAAAAAAGGCCACTTAGGCCTTTTACATCTTCAATCTCAAACTTGTTCTATATTATTGTCCTCAGCCACCACATCCGCCTTCCCCTGCCTCCTGACAAGCGTCAAAGCCATACCCGCAAAGATCATTGCAATGCCGAGTGTCTGAAAAAGATCCGGCCGGAATCCCGTAAACACGGTATCGAGCACGATCGCGACAGCGGGGTCGAGGAAGACAATGACCGAAATAAATTTCGTTGATAAAAATCGCAAACTGTCAAAAAACAGCAAATACACAATACCTGTATGAATAATACCAGTGGAGACGACCATGATCCAGTTTCCCTGAGACAGGTTTGCAAAAGCGCCGAAGTGAATAAACGGAATCAGGATGATAACCCCTAAACCGGTTTGCAGGAAGGTGGTCGTGTAAGGGCTGAGGTTTTGAATGCCTTTTCCCAATAAAGTGGTGAACGCATAAAACAGTGCGGCGAGAACTGCCCAAATGATTCCTGATCCCATCAGCTGTGTCAATGAAGTGCTGCCGTTAATCCCGGAAATCAGCGCCGTTCCAAGAAAGCAGATGATAATGGAGCTGACGGAGATCACATTTAATTTTTCTCTATAGATAATACTCCCCAGGAGAAGAACAAGCACAGGTGCAAGGTGGTATACAGAGATGGCAATTGTAACTGACGTTTCTTCAAAAGACTTAAATAAGAAGACCCAGTTGAATACGAGAAAGAAACCGCACGCCAATGTTTGCAGCACGTCTCTCTTGCTCCACTTTTCGGTTTTATACTGGCCGGACGCCACCCAGCAAAAGCTTAAAAATAGCGTCGCGCACAGGCAGCGGACAAAGACCAATTCAAATGACTGCAAATTGGTATGCTCAGAGAAAAAGCCGATAGAACCGAAAATCACCATGGAGATGACCATTTTCAGCACGGCTGTTGGTTTTTGTTTTTGTTTTTGTAATATGAGATTTTGCTGCATCAAATGCCCCCCAGTATAGCTATCTGCAGATATAAGAGAAAATCCTCTTTTTTACATATTGATACTATTATAAAGGAAGCAGTTCCATAAATCACCCAGAGTTATTTTACGAATCTATACATAAAAAAAGCGCCTTGCAGGCGCTTTTTTCTTCTTATCTATCGGACAATTAATACAGGACAAGTTGATAATTGAGACACTTTATGGCTGACGCTTCCAAGCATCATTTCTTTCAGGCCGCTGATGCCCCGGCTGCCGACTACGATCAGGCTGACACCTTTCTCTTTTGCGTGATTTAGTATCTCGTGCGCCGGCTCGCCATTCGCATAAATGATTTCAGCTTGAACACCGTTCTCGGCTGCATTTTCTTTTGCCTTCTCAAGGATTTTCATGCCTTCTTTTTTAACCTCATCCCTGATTTCATCAATAAAGTGTTCAGGCACATAGACAATTCCCGTCAGAGAAGAAGTCGTGACGACGGCTTCTCTCCCCACATGAAGGATGCTTAGTTCCGCCTGCTGTTCTTTGGCCAGATGCACTGCGGCATCAAGCGCTTTTGCACTCATGTCTGATCCGTCAATCGCAACTAACATTTTATTAAACATGCTCTTCCCGCCTTTCGGACTGTGGGTGGTTCATCTTTCTCTTTTATTGTCCGCCTGCTGTCTGTTATTGTCAATTGCGGTGTATGTTTTTTCATAAAGTTGTCAGAGACTTTCTCCGTTTGTGGCAATGACCTGCTGATACCAGCCGAAGCTTTTTTTCTTGATGCGATTCAATGTTCCGTTTCCTTCATTGTCCCGATCCACATAAATGTAGCCGTAGCGCTTTTTCATTTCCGCAGTAGATGCGCTGACAAGGTCAATCGGTCCCCATGATGTGTATCCGATCAGCTCAACGCCGTCAGCAATCGCTTCACGCGCTTCCATTAAGTGGTCCCGCAGATAGTCAATTCTGTAATCATCGTGAATGGAGCCGTCCTCCTCAACTTTGTCTGCCGCGCCAAGGCCGTTTTCCACGATAAACAGCGGCTTCTGATAGCGGTCGTATAACGTGTTGAGCGTGATGCGCAAGCCTTTCGGGTCAATCTGCCAGCCCCATTCTGATGATTTGAGATAAGGGTTTTTCACTCCGCCCAGCAGGTTGCCCCCTGATTTTGCAAGCTCTTCCGGATCTGTGCTCGCAGCCATCGACATGTAATAGCTGAATCCAATATAATCCACCGTATGTTCTTTCAAGAGTTCTTCATCGCCTTCAGCCATTTCAATCGTAATATTGTTTTCTGCCAGATAGCGTTTCATATATCCCGGGTATGCGCCTCGTGCCTGAACATCTGAGAAGAAAAGTGTTTTGCGCTCATTCTCCATTGCCGCGAAAACATCCTCCGGCTTAGAAGTCATCGGATAGGTTGTCGTCGCGGCGATCATACAGCCAATTTTTGAGTCGGGAATGATCTCATGCCCCGCTTTAACGGCAAGGGCGCTGGCGACAAACTGGTGATGTGCGGCCTGGTACATCACGTTCAATTGATTTTCTCCTTCTTGAAAAACAAGACCGCCGCCTGTAAACGGCGCATGGAGGACCACATTAATTTCGTTGAATGTCATCCAGTACTTCACTTTGTGTTGATAGCGTTTGAAAACAGTTCTGGCATAGCGTTCATAAAACTCTATGACTTTGCGGTTCTTCCAGCCGCCATAATGTTTCACAAGACCGAGCGGCATTTCATAATGAGAGATGGTCACGACTGGCTCAATATGATGCTTTAACAGCTCATCAAACAGGTCGTCATAAAATTTGAGGCCTTCTTCATTTGGCTCCTCTTCATCGCCATTCGGAAAAATTCTTGTCCACGCAATCGATGTGCGGAACGCTTTGAAACCCATTTCTGCAAATAAGGCAATATCCTCTTTATAACGATGATAAAAATCAATTCCGGTATGATACAGATTTAAAGAAGTCATCGATTCATCAAATGGAGACATGATGCCGTTCGGTGATACATCAGCTGTCGAAAGTCCCTTGCCGCCCTCGTTATAAGCGCCCTCAACTTGGTTGGCAGCAACCGCGCCGCCCCATAAAAACCCTTCTGGAAATCGTTTTGCATTTGCACTCATTACAGTTCACCTCATCAGTTTATTTTTTAAGATAAAGCAAGCAGCGCTTCTTTTGTTTGCACCCTGCCGATTTCTTTTACCGGCGAAAATGAATATTGGTCTGTGTTAGTGACGATAACCGGAGTGATCACGTCATATCCAGCTGCTTTAATCTGTTCCAGATCAAAGGAAACGAGCGGATCTCCAGGCGCGACCTTGTCGCCTTCTTTAACATGAGCCGTGAACCATTGGCCCTCCAGTTTGACAGTGTCCAATCCAATGTGTATGAGGATCTCAGCTCCCTGATCACTCGTAATGCCAATGGCGTGCTTTGTTTTAAAAACGGTGGTAACGCTTCCATGAACAGGTGAGACAACTTCTCCTTCTTCAGGCTCAATGGCAAACCCTTTTCCCATGATCCCGGCAGAAAACACTCCGTCATTGACTTCGCTTAATGCTTTCACTTCCCCTTTAATCGGACTGCGAATGATTTCTCCGCTGCCCTGATGACCATTTGTCACAGAAGGCTGCTGATCACTTTCAGACGGTACATCCTCGAATCCAATAAGATAAGCTGCCGCTGTTCCCGCAACAAACGCAATCACAAGACCGATTATCGCGTAGATAAACGTTGGGCCGATAAAGACCGGGATACTCGGCAGCCCTGCGTTGCCTCCGACAATGTAGGAAGCGACACCCGTAACGCCGTAAAATGCGCCGCCAGCCGCACCGCCAAGCAAAGCGGCCGCAAACGGTTTTTTCAATCGCATATTAACGCCGTACATCGCGGGTTCTGTAATCCCCATCAGCGCCGTCACACTTGTGGTAAGCGCAAGCGATTTAAATTTCTTGTTTCTGGAGCGAAGAAAAACCGCAAAAGATGCACCGGCCTGCCCCATATTCGCCAAAAACATGGCGGGCAGCAAATAATCATGGCCGTTTTGCGCGATGTTGTTAATCATAATCGGCACCAATGCATAATGCATGCCCGTCATAATGATCAAAGAGAACGTTCCCGCAAGCAAAATCATCGCCACAAGCCCGGCATGATCAAATAAATAGTTTACGCCGACAGACAAGTATTCTCCTAAAATAGCACCCAGCGGACCAACTGTAATCAGTGTCAGCGGCACGACGATCAATAATGTCAGGGTCGGAACGACAATCAATTTGAGAGAAGAATGCGTGATTCGGTCAATCCACTTTTCCACATACGATGCGATCCAAATCGCAAGCAAAATCGGGATGACCGTTGATGAATAAGTGGCAGCGGTTACAGGGAGCCCGATAAAGGATATCGGTTTCCCGGAACCAAGCAGCGCCGTCAAATCCGGATGCAGAATCGCCGCAGCAATCGCCGCAGCTACATACGGATTGCTTCCAAACTTTCTCGCCGCACTCATCGCAAGCAGGAGCGGAAGAAAGTAGAACGCACCGTCACCAACAGCTGACAGAATGACATGGACCTGGCTCTTCTCCGCCATCCAGCCGAATGTGACCGCTAACGCAACGAGCCCTTTGATCATACCTGCACCAGCAATCGCGGGCAGGATCGGTGTAAACACACCAGAAATCACATCAAAGACCGCACTCAGCACATTCTTTTTCTGGCCAGATGCCCCGGCGCTCTTTTCATCACTGAGGCTGCTGTTTTGCAAAATCGCCTGATACACCTTCGGCACATCATTTCCGATGATAATTTGAAACTGCTCACCGCTGATATTGGTGCCCATCACACCCGGCAGCTGCTCCAATTGACTCCGGTCCGCTTTCGAATTGTCATAAAGATTAAAACGCAGTCTCGTCATGCAGTGAATCACGCGCTGAACGTTTTCTTCACCGCCTACGAGTTGTAATATGTCTTTCGATAATTTATCATAATCCATGTGTATACCTCCTTTTTTTGGGGGAACCGGCTGGATGAAAGGTGGCCGCCTTTCTCCAGCTTTTTTTGTATTTAATGCTGCATCACCTCCAAAATGAGAATAAAAAAAACCTAAATGACACAGATTGCGAGAGTCTCCTCCTGCACCTGTACCATTTAGGTTTTGCCTGCTTTCGCAGTAACAATCCTGACGGGTCGCTGATTTGTTTGTAGGTATACTTTAGCACTAGATTTATAGGATGTCAACGCTTTCATTTTTAGTATTGACTAAGAGTATCGATTCTAGTACAAAGGTAACAATAAAGATTTAAACTTATTATTAACTTCACTAAAATATTATTGTTATTAAAAAACCTTGAAAGGCATTTTTTCCAATCAAGGTTAAGAATCGTTATCGTTTAAATTTTATTTAAAGACTTCTTTATTTGCACTATTACATTTTTTAGCCAATCAATTGGTTCTAAATTAAACGCAGGAAAATACACGCCATCTGCGCAAGATTGAATGTAATCATTTTTCTCATTATCTGAATGCTTACTTTCTATAAAATCCGTTAAAAAGACAATAGCATCCTCCAAATATTCCTTACTTTCCTCTGTTAATAACTCTTGTAAAGCATCATCGGGAGATTCAATATCCTGATGGAATGTTCCAGCCAAAAACTGAAAAACTGGGTCCTCTTGTTTATTGATTGATAACATGTCATCTCGCTCCTTTTAGGGAGAGCTAATGGGATAAATACCCTATATTAGATTTTTCATTTTAAAGCTAAAATGTGTAAATCATTCATCATCTTATAAATCAAGATAATACTGATCGTTCTTTTCTATTTTTCTTAAAAACTCGGTAAGAGAAGTTGCAATTATCACTCTGTAAAATTTAATTCACTGCACTTTTCTTTTATCCATTCTATTCTTTCATCAGCTTCCTCTGTTGATAAAATACCTCGTTTATTTTTGTACTTAATATTTTCTTTTGCCCCGATTAAAATGATCTTGGTATATTCCACTGTCTCTATTGTGCATATACTATCTTCTTCTTCGTCTGCGAAAATATCTTCAACCACAGTTTTATGTTTATCAGAACTAATTATATTTACATTCCCTCCACTTTCGTATATTGGTAATTTTCCAGCTAATACTTTTATTAAATGCTCAATCTCTTCTTTTATGCTATTAAAATCGCTAAATATATCAGCTCCTAACAAATTACTAATGAGGTATCCATTTTTAAGTGGTTCTTCATTTTCCAAATTTAAAATGGCTTCATCATAATCATCATTATATTCAATCGTATATTTATACTTGAGCAATTAAACTATCTCCGCTATTTATTACTCACCGTTGGGTGGCGTGCTTTTAACACAAGCAAGACAATGAGTATTTTCCAATCGTACTTTAAAGAGAATTATTTCCCTCTCAGTTTCCAGAAATTCTTTCAGTAGTTCTTTTACTGTATATTTCGAATCAGAAGGATAATAAAATGCATCCGATACATTTCTAAAAAAATTGTGCATATGTTCAGGTTTATTAAAAATAGAAAAAATGTTTTCAATGTTGCTAAACATAATATCATCAGAAGAATAATTATATATATCCTTCAAAACAATGCATAACCATTAATGATATTCTCTATTCATGGCTCCAGAAGACTGTCAGATACTATTTGTTCTAATAAAGCATCTGCTTTTTCTTCAGTTTGTTCCCATGCCAATTCAAGGATATTTTCATCTTTAATATTAAGTTTATTCCCTAGATAATTAACCGCATAACTTGTAACTTCTTGTGAAGAAATTAACTTAAACTGCCTACCAATAAACAATAATCCAGTTACATTCAAATTCACTTTACTTGATTATCTCAACTGAATACATCCTTCTATCTCTTCCATTCTGGTTCACCTGATACTTTTCCACCTCTTTAACGTAATATTTAAAATTAGGAGCTGATTTTCTACAATAGGAAAAGCTTATTCCACTCCACATCACTGTGTGAGAATAAGCTTTAAAAAGTTATCATTTATTTTTAAGCTTTGTTGCATAAACAATTCTATAACAAAATATTAAGAATGAACCTTCTCAAGGAAGTCTTCAAGTATTTTCTTTACTGGGGCACTTGCTTTTGGCAACTTATCATTTATTCGCTGAAGTATGAATGGATCATTCAGTATCATTTGTTTACTCTCGGGAGTCACAAAGCTTCTTAGAGAATCTATGCATACCTCAAATAGCTCTTCATTATCAATACTAAGTAGTGATAGTAATATTGAAAATTCATGTGAACTTCCGTTATTATCCATACAGTATGCCAGTTTTTTTTGCCATTCCAAAGGTTTAGTAAGTGCTTCGTTTTTTAATTTTCCCCAATCATCTGCTCTAAAATCTGACAATATATCACTTGCAATTATACAACCATCATCGTACCATGAGTCCTCAGTTGTTTCAGCAGATAAAAGATTATCCAATTCTCTATACATTTTTTATCACCTTTCAATTTACATCTCAAAAACCTGATGGACGAGGCGCATTTACCTTTCCTGTTGGGTAACCACTAGTTACATCGTCACCATTTTTGATAACATCTATTTCCACTCCATTTTTTGATGCTCTATGCCAAGTTGATCTATCCCTCAACCTTGTAGATATAGGTGGTGTATTTCCAACCTCTATAATACTCTTAAGAATCTGATCATCATTCCACGATTCCGGAAATAATGTACTCTTTTTAATTTTAGAAATATTACCATCTACAAATTGCTTAGTAAACATAACATTTTTCGTCCCATCTGCATTAGTAGATAGTACTTCCACTGCGAAATTATCATTAGCGTTGTTTATACTTGAGGAATGTCCACCTATTAAAATATTTTTTGGAACTTTACGTTGTCCTTCCAATATTTTCGCTTCCATATCTGAGCTAATAACCGTCTTTGAAGATACCAATTTCCTACCTTCACTCGCACCCTTTGAAGCAGCCTTATTAACTTCACCCTTACTCTCCTTCTCCGCAATATGTTTAGCCACATCTGTAACAACACGCTTCCCGCCTCGGACCGCCAATTTTTTAACAGCACCCTGAGGGCTTACCCACTCAATAAATTCATATTGAGTTCCGGCAAGAAACGAATCAATTGGCTTAGCTCCGCCTACTTTATCCTCTGGAATGTAAGACACTTCTTCTAGCCGCTTTTTCCCTCCAGCGTAGAGTTCTCTCACAATTTGGCCGTTTTCATATACATAATATTTGCCGCCGACGTAGTCGATGCTTGCAGTATCACGAGTTAGTTCGTCAATCACTTCTATCGTATCTATCTTTTTTAATCCTTTATGATTATATAGTTTATCATTTATCACCCGTATGTCTCCATAGACTTTCGGGTGGGCTGCTGCTTCTTTCTGCAGTACCGTCAAGTTACTGTCATCACCATAAATCTCATGCTCGACCTTTTGTTGTTTGTCATCCATCATCACAGAATCAACGTTTGATTGCTTATGTTTCTCCAGTTTCTTCAGCATCATCTCCATCGGTGAATCATCCGCCTGCTTCATTTGCGAGTTAATACCGCCGAAGGTTTGGTTGATGTTTTCTTCTTCCTGTGATTTCAAGATGGAGCCGGTTTTGTATCCTGTGATTTCAATTTTCGGACCGGTGTACATGGTTTCGAGCTGGTCTATATATTTTTTCATCGTTTGAAAATCTGATTTTGGCGTTTCTAGTGCTTGGGTTTGCTGGCCGTCAAATTGAAAGAGCTTATTCAGGGTGTCCGAAATCAGTCGCTCAGCCTGTTCTGTTTCCAACCGAAAAAAGGAGTCATTGACTGTCGGCAGGCTGACAATGTGGCCGATGGCTGATGTTTGCCGATTGACTGCGTCAGTGAGCTGTTCTGTCACTTCTCGTGCATGCTTGACTCCGTGTCTCGCGTCGTGTGAGAGAAAAGCCTCTGCGATCATGCCGTGGGAGTCAGATTCTACAGAGGAAATCGCATGCTGTGTTTGTTTCAGCACTTTTTTGTATTCGTCGATAAACATGCCAAAGAAAAGGAGAAAAGGCTTGTGACACTCCTCGTAAAAGGTCCGGATGGCATCTCCGCCTTTTCCTTTTAGCGCATCCTTCATGCCTGCCAGATGTTCAACACTTTTTTCCAGCTTCTCCAGCTGCTGTTTTTGCTTGTCCAGTTTCTCTATCGTATGCTGAATGCCCTCGTGAAGAGCGTGGACATCTAATGTTTTCAATCCCTTGTCCTCCCGCGCTTTATTTCATGGAAGATGATATGTTTTCGTCCGTTTCCTTCATGGCGTTTACCGCGCTTTCCGTTTGTGCGATATGCTTGGCCAGAACGGACGCATATGCTTCAGTGAGCTCTTTGATGTCCTCATTTAATTGCTCGATGGACTTTACAACGTTTAAATGGTTTCTGCCTGAGATATGGCCTGGCAAGGAGGACTTGAGTTCAGCTGAATTCTTGAGCTGAGAAAGCCCTTGCTTCACTGTGCCATAGACCATTTTGATTTCCTGTGCCAATTGTGCTCACCTCACTATTTATGTTTTTCCTTCTCTATTTCATGCTCTATTCTCGTGATTTGGCGTCTGATGGAATAGACGTCTCCCTCTAATGAGTGGATTTTTCCTTCTATACTTTCGATGATTCCGCTGACTTGATCGCTTCTGATTTGCTGATATGCTTTGTTCATTCCTTCACGAATATCTTCAAATCGCTCCGCATGTGTTCCTCTCCATGCCTCCCGGTTAAGATGAGGCCGGTGAATAAGATGCTGGGCCTCGGAAAATTCGTGTTTGATTTGCCTGATTTCGTGCAGCACTCGTTTTAACTGATGGATTTGTTCCTGTTTTTCATGTAAGTCGGCTTTTACCGAATGTAACAACATTTCACTATGCATGCCGCAACACCTCGTGTTTCTATCAAACTGTGTCAATTCTTTACAATACAGACTATTTTCATATTACATGATGGATCATATTGGATAAATAGGTAAAAGGGTTTGTCTTATAGAGAGTGTAAATAAGTATATTTATCTATCATCCTCTCCATTTCACTTTCTCGCGAATGTTTTTCAACTTACACAGGACTATAAGCGCAGGTACAATTATCCTCATTTGATTCGCAACGCCATTTGCAAATCCCTGTTACCTATAGTCAATAATAATGATAAAATTAGGATATCTATCTAAATATGGGGAGCAAAAAATGACAAAAAACAGTGGTTTTCATGAAGAATTGCAAGAAAAAAACAAGCTTTATCCCGCCGAACATCAATTTCAACCTGTTTTACCGAAAGAATATGCAGAAATTTTAACTTTACATATAGCTAAACAATTTGGCGAGAAAATCAAAACGCTTGTTCAACATGGACAATTTCATCAGGCGATTGAATTAACCCAAAAAATATCTTCTGATCTTGGTAATGATACTGCCTTTGCAATTCCACTTTCTACAGTTCTTTATCATTTAGATGACATGGATCTTCCTGTATCAGAGCATTTTTCACTATCACGGTTGAATCTGCTCGGAAACCATAGAGCGGATGATAATTTTTTTAAAACATTAAAGAATGAAATGTTAACTGCTGATCGTGTGGATTTTATGGTCAGTTTTACAAGGTGGTCTGGTGTCCAACTTCTTATTCCACCATTACAAGAGCTCAATAAACGTAATGTGCCAGTACGTATTATCACATCAACATATATGGGAATTACTGAACATAAAGCACTTAAACAACTCATGCAATTTCAAAATGTCGACTTAAGAATTGTAAATGATTACCGTCAATCTTTTCATACAAAAGCTTACTTATTTGAACGCCTTTCAGGGCAACATAGTGTCATTATTGGATCATCAAATCTTTCGCAATCCGCTCTGACCACTGGGTATGAGCTAAATGCGAGAATACCTGATACAAAATATCTTCCTATTTTTCAACAAACAAAAGATGTCTTTAATAAAGTATGGCTCGAAAAAACACAACCGGTCGATGACCAGTTCTTAAAAGCTTATGAAGAATTTCAAGCAGCTAACCACAAAATGAGCGCGTCTCTCGTCTCTCAAAACTCTCTTTATCAAACAAAAATACAACCTAATGCCATGCAAGAAATAGCTCTTAAAAACCTCAAGAAAACGAGAGAGCAAGGTGAGGAAAAGGCTGTTATTATCGCTGCAACTGGTACAGGAAAAACATATCTTGCAGCATTTGATTTTTCCGAATATCAACCAAAAAAATATCTTTTTATCGCTCATCGTGAGGAGTTACTAACTAAAGCTATTGAAACATTTGAAAAAGTCACAAATGACCCTGATAACTTTGGATTGTTAACTGGATCGAAAAAAGAATGGAATAAAAGGTTTTTATTTAGCACAGTTCAAATCTTGCATAAAGAAGAAACATTAAAACGGTTTGCACCAAATGAATTTGACTACATTGTCATTGATGAATTTCATCATGCAGAAGCCTCTACCTATCAATCAGTGTTGAATTACTTTAAACCTGAATTCTTATTAGGTTTAACTGCAACTCCAGAACGTTTAGACGGTAAAGATGTGCTTGAGATCTGCAATCATAATGTTGTCTATGAAATTCGCCTTCGAGATGCGTTAGAAGCTGAATTGCTCGCCCCATTTCATTACTTTGGTATTCCAGATCATACTGTTGATTACGATAAAGTAAAAATAACAAATGGGGTCTATGATGAACGCTCCCTGGTCAACCACTTGAAAAACCATGAGCGAGTCGATTATGTAATAAAGATGATAAATATGTACGGTTTCCACGGAGAAAAAATGTGTGGGTTGGGCTTCTGTACTAACGTTGAACATGCCCAATATATGAGCCAAGAATTTAATCAATTAGGATTCCATACAACATATTTAACAGGGCAGGATTCCTCAGCACAACGTCAGAAAGTGATTAGAGAACTTGAAGATCCGCATCATAGTTTAGAACTGATTTTCACAGTAGATATTTTTAATGAAGGCATTGATATACCAAAATTAAACTTACTGCTTTTTTTGAGGCCAACTGAATCACCTACCATATTTATTCAACAGTTAGGAAGAGGATTAAGGAAGGCTGATGATAAAGAGTTTGTAACGGTACTTGATTTTATAGGAAACTATCAAAAATCATTTGTCATACCGCTAGCCCTTTCTGGACAAACAAGTCAAAAATCGTTTGATAAAGATTCGTTGCGAGTTGCAGTTACCCATGAGTTTGCAGACTTACCTGGTGGGTCTTATGTAGATCTTTCATCTGTAACGAAGAAAGAGATTTTACATAAAATAGATAGTATTAAACTAAATTCAACTGCCATGCTAAAAACATTATATTATCAATTTAAACGAGATATTGGGCGTTCCCCAGAGCTACTTGATTTTCTGTATTCAGATCAAGCTCAAGGGCTTACCTTTTTTATAAAAAAATATAAGTCTTGGGTTGAAACGAAAAGAAAAATGGATGACCTTCATTCGTTAGATAAAGAAATATTAAATGATTCGTTAGTTTTAAGAATGGTATCCTGGTTAGAGCAACAGTTTCCTATCAAGTGGCCTTATGATTTATTAGTGTTGCAATGTGGATTTAATACAAGAAGAATCACTGTCGATGATGTTAAAAAATCTTTAAAAGATACATTTCATTTACAAATCAAAAACACGAATATACACGACAACTTGATTAAACGATCTATGGAGCGCTTAGCCAAACCAAAACAACAATGGTGTTTTGGTGTAGTAGAGGAAGATACGTTCATACTACAATCAGATATTATTGAACGTTTATGTCATCCTCAGTTTGGTCCTTATATTAAGGAGCGTATCCAATATGGTTTAACTGAATTTAGACGTATGAATAATATAGAAGCACTTTTATCTAGTGAACTACAACTCACCTTGTATCAAACATATACTAGAAATGAACTCATACATTTATTTCAATCAACTGATCAAGAGGGAACGTGGAGAGAAGGTGTAAGGAGAGTTAACAATAATTACTTAATTTTTATTACATTAAATAAATCTGAAAAAGTTGAGGATCATTTGTTATATAAAGATTACTTTATGGATCCCTATCATTTTCATTGGCAAAGTCAAAATCAAACATCACATGATTCTACTGTAGGTCAGAATTTTATTAACCATAGACAAAGAGAATATAAAATACATCTATTCGTACGTAAATTTAACGAAATGCATGACATCACCTTACCTTTTATTTATCTAGGTAAAGTAGATTACGTATCAAGCAATGGGGACAAACCTATGAATGTAATATGGAAGCTTCATCAGCCTGTCCCAGAAAACTTGTATGTTGATTTGATTAACTAAATACATCTAAAAAAGTTATTATGTGTCTGTATTATTATTTTTAGTTACAGACACATCTTCTTTTTTAGGGTCCTTAAATTCAAAAAGACTTTTTACCAGACGATCAAATGCAGTAAAAACTGTTAAAAATAGATAAGCAAAAAAATCAAATACCTTACTTGGTTCCTCTAGTCCTAATAATATTTTATAATCAGAGTAGCTTTTTACTAAAACATAAAATAATAAGACAATATAAACTATAATTCTTCTAATACTTTGTTCTGCGATATCAAATGATGTAAGATAAACCCAACTTGTTAGAGTGAATGGAATAGACATTAAAAAAACAAACTGAAAAAAACTTGACATATTATCATAAAAGACAATATAAAAAGTCATAGCTTCTAAAAGAAACAACATATGTATCAAAAAACTCTTACCTGTCCTGCCAAGTAACGGTATTATATTATTATATAAACACCCGTTTTTGTTCAATTTTTTTATAATTTTTTCGATTTTCCCAATATGATTTCCATTTGACTTTTCTAAGTCTTTTTTAACATTTAAAATAAATCTACCCATGAAGATAGATACAATAGCAAAAACTAAAGAAAAAATTAAGAAAGATAATAAATAAAAGAAATTATCCGAAGAACTAATCCAAGTTATAGTAATAATCATATATAAGATACTAACAAATATATATATATTCTCACTAATTTGCAAAAAAAGTTTATATTCATCATTACTTTTCTTATTACGTCTTTTTTTGTACTTCTCAAAAGCTCTATCACTCATTAACTCTAATATTCTTATTATTTTATTGGATACAGTTCTCGTAACCAATATTAGTAGTATTAATATAAAATTTATGATGATAAACCAAATAAGCCATATCACTAGCAGCACCTCACTATTTTTAAGAGAAGATCATGATCGGTTATTTAATTAGCATTTCCACAGTTGGAAGATCAGCAGGTGCCCATTCAAGTGACTCAAGTTCACTCACGGGCAGCCACCTGAGTTCCGCATGTTCTTCGGCAACAGGTTCCCCCTCTACTATTTTCGCTTGTATAGAAATCAAATTAACAATGACTTTCTCATATTCGTGATGAATGTCAGCGATAATCTCACCTGCTTCAATTTTACAACCAAGCTCCTCATGAATTTCTCTTACAAGAGCTTCTCGTGCATTCTCTCCCTCTTCAAGTTTCCCTCCTGGGAATTCCCATAGGTTGGCCAAAGACATGGTTGGCGAACGAAGTGCACATAAAATCATATCTCTATCGTTTTGAATCACTGCTGCAGCAACTTTGATTGTTTTTTTCAATAGATTTCTCCCTTTCTGATAAATATTTTTCCTATCTTATTTTAATACTATGGTTTCTAAACTAAAGAAGCAATGAAAAAACGCCTTCCTACGAAGGCGCCTTCTCTATCTTATTTAGATCCCCATACAGCCTCACCGCTGCCATTCAACACACTAAACGTCATCACATTCTTCTCTCTCACCGAATCCCATTGGCGTAAAAATACCCCATTATACGTCTTGCCGTCTAACGTGATTTCGGCTGTGTCATTTCCAGTTTTCTTCCACGTTCCGGTCATTTCCCCGGAAATGGTGTGGTCTTTGTTGAGCTGAATGTTGATGGTTTTTTTGATGTCGGCTGAGATGTCTTTTCCGTGCTGGATGAGTTTGTATGTTCCTGTGATGTCTTTTTGCTTTACTTTATTCAGTGTTTCACCTGCGTATCGATATGGCGCTGCTACCGGCCAGCCGTCTTTGTTCATGAACATCTGGTGGACTCTGACTTCGTGTTCTTCACCTCTGCCCGGAAAGCGGGTGTGGAAGATTAAATAAAAACGGCCGGTTTTTTCGTCGTAATAGGCTGAGTTGTGGCCCGGCGAGACGTATCCGGCTCCTTTTTCAGTTTCTGTTTCAAATGAATAGCTGCCCATGAGTTTGACGCCGTACGGCTCAATGGAGCGGTCATCGAAGAATGTGCCTTCTTTGCCGCGGACATCAAGCATCGGGTTTCCTTCTGCGTCATAGTAAGGACCGTCTGGTTTTTTGGAGCGGGCGACACGGATGTTGTAGCCGCCTGTTGCGTCTAGACCGCCATATGATAGGTATAAGTAGTAGTAGTTGGTGTCTGGATTGTAGAGGATATATGGGCCTTCGATTCTGCTGTGGTTGCCGCCGAGCAGTTTTTTGCCGTACCCCTGTCCAGGGAGCGGGAAGCCAGTTTTCGGATTCATTTCCAGGATGAAAATGCCGCCTGAATATGAACCGTACACCATCCACAGCTTGCCGTTTTTATCAAAAAAGGTGTGCGGGTCTACGACGTTCGGGTGTTTTGTTGCGTCATACGGTGTTCCGTCATTGCTTGTGCCTTCCATGCCTGATTTCAAAAAGATGCCCTTGTTTTTATAGGGCCCTTCGATGTTGTCAGCGACGGCCACTCCCATGGCGGATCTTGGTGAGTCACCGCGGCAGGCATTGTAGTACATATAGTATTTGCCGTCCGCCAGCTGCGCGACATCAGCCGCCCACAGGGTATCGGATTGCGCCCATTCGAAGGTATCTTTTAATTCTTCATAGACATTGGGAATAAGAGGGTTATTGTTGCTGACACTGCCAGTCAGCTGCTGCCATTGCATGAGGTCATTTGTTTTCGCTGAAGCTAAATGAGATCCGAAAACATAAAAGGTGCCGTTCGTCTCAATGATGGAAGGATCATGGACGCTGACTTCTTTAAAGACGGGTTTTTCTGCCTTTTGTGCATGGGCAGCATTGGGCAGGGTGAAAGCCATGAGAAGAGCAGCAAGAAAACATACACGAAACAATCGGTTGAACATCTGTACAGTTCGCCTCTCTTTTTTATTAAATTTTTAAGCGCTTACATTTTATGAAGGAACACCGGCCCTTTAGGAAGGCCGGATGTTTTCATATTCAAACGGGTAGGTGATTCCCCACTGTTGTCTTACATTGTCCATAATCTCCATCACATCTCTCGAGAAGCTGATGGTTTGGCTGCCTGTTTGATGCAGGACTGCATTTTGCATATCCTCTACTTCATAGTTCAACCCTTTTGCGGTTTCTCCTTCTTCAATCACCTCTGTTTTTCCATTGGCATACGTAATGAGTGCTTTGTCCGGCCTTGTAAAATCGTCGACTGTGATAAAGCCGTTTTCTCCAGCGACTACGCCTCTTTTTGGCATTTTTGCGCGCATGGTCAGCGATATGACGGCCATTTCATTGTCGGTGTTTTTTAGGATGATGCCTGACTGCTCGTCTACACCTGTATCAGCCGGCTTGGCCGTGCTGAGGATCTCATTTGGCTGGCTCGTGAGAAAATATCTTGCGAACGAGAGCGCATAGGCTCCTGTGTCTAAGAGTGCGCCGCCAGCCAGTTCCTGATTAAAGAACCGGTTTGTGACGTCGTATGGCTTGCACGTTCCAAAGGAGACTTGAACCATTTTAAGGGGTCCGATGCGACCGGCCTTTACGATCTCCCGGAGTTTTTTATACAGCGGCATATGGTAGATGGTCATCGCTTCAGATACAATAAGCTGTTTTTCTTTAGCCAAACCGATGATCTCCTTTAGCTGTCTCGCATTGACGGTAATGGCTTTCTCACAAAGAACATGCATGTGATGCTGAAGGCTTTTCATCATATATTCATAGTGGTTTGAATGCGGAGTGGCAATGTAGACAATATCAACATTCTCATCTAGCAGCAGTTCTTCGTAGCTGCCATAGGCTTTTTCGACATGATGCTCCTTGGCGAACACCTTGGCTTTATCCAAGCTTCGTGACCCTGCAGCATAGACCGTTCCGTTTACTTCTCTCAGCGCTTTGGCGAAATCTGAGGCGATTGCGCCAAGGCCGATGATTCCCCAATGTAAGCTCTTCACTGCACTTCGCTCCCCTTCTATATGAACTCATTTCTAGAGTACGACAGCAGCCGCCCGCACACCTGTCTGGCTATGGTGTGCAATGTGCTAGATTTCTGCGTCACGATATCACAATACCAATCTAACTTGTTAAAGACTGTAAAAAACCTTTTGACTTCTATTGCTGAAACAATTAATATAATACTCAGTTAATAGTTATCAGAATTTTTAGGAATTGAGTGATTCATATGACACTGCACAAAGAGCGCCGTATCGGCCGGCTGTCTGTTCTTCTGCTGCTTCATGAAGCTGAGGAAAGTACACAGGTCGAGGAACTGGAGCGAGATGGATGGAAAGTCTGTCTCGGCAAGGTAGGATCAATGGACGCGCATAAAGTAGTAGCCGCAATTGAAACCGCTTCCAAAAAGAGCGGGGTCATTCAATCTGAGGGTTACCGTGAGTCACATGCGCTTTATCATGCGACGATGGAGGCTTTACATGGCGTAACCAGAGGTGAAATGCTGCTTGGATCACTGCTTCGGACGGTTGGCCTGAGGTTCGCCGTTTTGAGGGGAAATCCTTATGAAAGTGAAGCGGAAGGCGATTGGATTGCTGTCTCGCTTTACGGAACAATCGGGGCGCCGATTAAAGGACTTGAGCATGAAACATTCGGCGTTGGAATTAATCACATATGAAACAGCCCATAGATCTTAGACGATAGGGGGCTATGCGTGAAATCAGATTTTCACAGCATAGCCCCTTTTTGTATGGGCGCTTTACCAAAGTAAAGACAAAGGAGTTGGGCTTATGGTGACATTAGACGGTTCTTCATTGACAACAGCCGACGTCGCGCGAGTGCTGTTTGATTTTGAAGAGACAGCGGCTTCCGAAGAAAGTATGGAGCGTTTGAAAAAAAGCAGAGCCGCAGTGGAGCGGATTGTTCACGAAGAAAAGACAATATACGGCATTACCACCGGATTTGGCAAATTCAGTGATGTCCTGATTCAGAAGGAAGACTCGGCGGCGCTGCAGCTGAATTTAATTCTTTCTCATGCCTGCGGAGTCGGCGATCCTTTTCCTGAGTGTGTTTCCAGGGCAATGCTGCTTTTGCGCGCCAATGCGCTGTTAAAAGGGTTTTCCGGTGTGCGTGCTGAGCTGATTGAGCAATTGCTTGCTTTTTTAAATAAACTTGTCCATCCTGTCATTCCCCAGCAGGGATCACTTGGTGCAAGCGGAGATCTGGCGCCGCTCTCCCATCTGGCGCTTGCGCTGATCGGGCAAGGAGAAGTCTTTTTTGAGGGAGAAAGGATGCCGGCAATGAAAGGCTTGAAAAAAGCCGGCATTCAGCCGGTAGCGCTGACATCCAAGGAAGGGCTTGCCTTGATTAATGGGACTCAGGCCATGACTGCTATGGGTGTGGTTGCATACATTGAAGCGGAAAAACTAGCCTATCAAACAGAGCGCATTGCCAGCTTAACGATTGAAGGGCTCCGCGGAATTATCGATGCGTTTGACGAGGATATTCACTCCGCCCGCGGCTATCAGGAGCAGATCGATGTCGCAGAGCGAATCCGTTTTTATCTATCTGACAGCAGCCTGACGACCTCTCAAGGAGAACTGCGGGTCCAGGATGCCTATTCATTGCGCTGTATTCCGCAAGTGCACGGTGCGACCTGGCAGACGTTAGGCTACGTGAAAGAAAAATTAGAGATTGAGATGAATGCAGCTACAGACAATCCTCTTATTTTCAATGACGGTGACAAAGTCATCTCTGGCGGAAACTTTCACGGGCAGCCGATCGCCTTTGCCATGGATTTTCTAAAAATCGCAGTATCAGAGCTTGCGAATATCGCAGAGCGCAGGATCGAGCGCCTTGTGAACCCGCAGCTGAATGACCTGCCGCCGTTCCTAAGCCCTCATCCCGGTCTGCAATCCGGTGCAATGATCATGCAGTACGCCGCTGCCTCGCTTGTTTCTGAAAATAAAACACTGGCCCATCCTGCAAGTGTGGATTCTATTCCGTCATCCGCCAACCAAGAAGACCATGTCAGCATGGGAACCATCGCCGCGCGGCATGCTTATCAAGTGATCGCAAATACAAGGAGAGTCATTGCGATTGAAGCAATTTGCGCATTGCAGGCTGTTGAATACAGAGGCATAGAACATGCAGCGTCCTATACCAAACAGCTTTTTCAAGAAATGAGAAAAGTCGTGCCGTCTATTCAGCAGGACCGCGTATTTTCCTATGACATCGAACGCTTGACTGCCTGGCTGAAGAAGGAATCTTTATTACCATATCAACAGAACGAAGAATTGAGGGGGATGAACATATGACTGATGTAAAAAAATCAATCCGTGCCAACCGGGGGACAGAGCTTGAATGCTTAGGGTGGGAACAAGAGGCGGTGCTTCGGATGCTTCGCAACAACCTTGATCCAGATGTCGCCGAGAAGCCCGAGGACCTAATCGTATACGGCGGGATTGGCAAAGCCGCTCGGGATTGGGATGCATTTCGCGCCATTGAGCATTCTCTGAAAACACTAAAACATGATGAGACATTGCTCGTGCAATCCGGTAAACCCGTTGGCATGTTCCGTACGCACCAGCAGGCACCGCGCGTGCTTTTAGCAAACTCTGTTCTTGTTCCAAAGTGGGCGAACTGGGAGCATTTCCACGAGCTTGAGAAAAAAGGGTTAATGATGTACGGGCAAATGACAGCTGGCAGCTGGATTTACATTGGCTCACAAGGCATATTGCAAGGAACGTATGAAACCTTCGCTGAGCTCGCGAGACAGCATTTCGGAGGAACCTTAAAAGGGACATTGACGCTGACAGCAGGTCTCGGCGGAATGGGAGGCGCCCAGCCGCTGTCTGTCACGATGAATGACGGAGTTGTGATTGCCGTCGAGGTTGATGAAAAACGAATCGACAAACGAATTGAAACAAAATACTGTGACCGGAAAACAGCGTCGATTGAGGAAGCCTTAGCGTGGGCTGAAGAGGCAAAGCTGGCAGGAAAACCTCTCTCCATCGCTCTTCTCGGAAACGCGGCAGAGGTTCACCATACCCTTCTGAACCGCGGCGTCACCATTGATATCGTCACCGATCAGACGTCTGCCCATGACCCATTAATCGGTTACGTTCCCGAGGGCTATTCACTTGATGAAGCCGATCGCTTGCGCCAAGACAATCCAGACCTTTATGTGCGCCTTGCGAAACAAAGCATGAAAAAACATGTGGAAGCCATGCTGGCATTTCAACAAAAGGGCTCAGTTGTATTTGACTACGGCAACAATATCCGGCAAGTTGCTAAAGATGAAGGCCTGGAGAATGCCTTTGATTTTCCGGGATTTGTCCCTGCTTACATCCGTCCCTTATTCTGTGAAGGAAAAGGACCATTCCGCTGGGCGGCACTTTCCGGTGATCCGGCAGATATTTACCGTACGGATGCGTTATTAAAAGAACTGTTCCCGGCAAACAAGGCCCTTCACCGCTGGATCGATATGGCACAGGAAAAAGTCACGTTCCAAGGCTTGCCGTCCCGCATTTGCTGGCTTGGATATGGAGAACGAAAAAAGATGGGCCTTGCCATTAACGAATTGGTCCGAAACGGTGAGCTAAAAGCGCCTGTCGTGATTGGGAGAGATCATTTGGACTGCGGGTCTGTCGCCTCTCCAAACCGGGAAACTGAAGCGATGATAGACGGAAGTGACGCTGTCGGCGATTGGGCTGTGCTCAATGCGCTTGTCAACACGGCGGCGGGTGCAAGCTGGGTTTCCTTCCACCATGGCGGCGGCGTCGGAATGGGCTATTCCCTGCATGCCGGTATGGTCGCAGTTGCCGATGGAAGTGAGCTGGCTGACGAACGGCTCGCCAGGGTCTTAACGAGCGATCCGGGGATGGGCATTATCCGCCATGCGGATGCGGGTTATGAACGTGCCGTTGAAGTAGCGAAGAAGCAGGACATTATCGTGCCGATGCAAAAATAAGGGAGTGATAACATGCCGAAACAAATTGATACGATTCTCATCAACATCGGTCAGCTTTTGACGATGGAAAGCAGCGGCCCGCGCGCGGGCAACAGCATGCAGGATCTTCATGTGATCGAAGACGCTGTTGTCGGAATCCACGAACAGAAGATTGTGTTCGCGGGAAAAAAAGGGGCTGAAGCCGATTACGAGGCAGACGACATCATTGACTGTTCGGGACGGCTTGTAACGCCGGGCCTCGTCGATCCGCATACCCATCTTGTATTTGGCGGATCTCGGGAAAAGGAGATGAATCTAAAGCTTCAGGGCATCTCCTATTTAGATATTCTGGCGCAGGGAGGCGGTATTTTGTCCACTGTCAAAGACACCCGGGCCGCCTCGGAGGAAGAGCTGCTGCAAAAAGGCCGTTTTCATCTGCAAAGAATGCTGTCATACGGCACGACCACGGCTGAAGTGAAGAGCGGCTACGGCTTAGATAAAGATACAGAGCTGAAACAATTGCGCGTCGTGAAAAAACTGCACGAGAGCCAGCCCATTGACCTTGTCTCCACATTCATGGGGGCTCATGCCATTCCTCCTGAAGATAAGGACAGCCCCGATGAATTTTTAGATCGCATGCTGGATCTCTTGCCAGAAATAAAAGAGGAGGAGCTCGCAGCCTTTGCAGATATTTTTACAGAAACAGGCGTTTTTACAGTCAGTCAATCCCGACGTTACTTAAAAAAAGCGGCTGAGGCGGGATTCGGATTAAAAATCCACGCTGATGAAATTGATCCTCTTGGAGGAGCTGAATTAGCGGCTGAGCTAAGAGCTGTCTCAGCCGATCACTTGGTGGGCGCCTCTGATGAAGGCATACAGCAAATGGCTGAATCAGGAACCATCGCCGTCCTCTTGCCGGGCACGACATTTTATCTCGGCAAACACACATATGCCAGAGCAAGAGACATGATTGATGCGGGTGTACATGTCAGCCTGGCAACGGACTTTAACCCGGGCAGCTCCCCAACTGAAAATATTCAGCTGATCATGTCGATTGCCGCGCTTCATCTGAAAATGACCGCAGAAGAAATATGGCACGCGATCACAGTCAACGCCGCATATGCCATAGGAAAAGGCGAAGAAGCAGGGCAGCTCAAAGCTGGCCGCTCAGCTGATCTAGTCATTTGGCAAGCCTCGAATTACATGTATATTCCGTATCACTACGGCGTCAATCATGTACATCAAGTCATGAAAAACGGAACAATTGTTGTCAACAGGGAGGGAGCCATTCTTGGATAATTACCCTTTTCTCAGAGAGGCCGGTTCATCGTTTAAAGACCGGGATGTAACGAAAATGAGCGATCTGATAGAAAAATGGGATGGCCAAGGCATTAAGGGGCCGGCGCTGATAGGTGCCCCCCTGTCAAAATCATCCATCAGTCATTCCGGCGCTTCCTTTGCCCCCGGAACAATCCGCCAGGCTCTAAAACATTCATCGGCTTATTCTGCGGAGCTTGGGGAACATGTCGTATCAGATTTTCTTTATGATCTGGGGGATGTCGATATTCATGTGACTGATATCGTGAAATCACATGATCAAATCTTCCAAACCATGCATGCTCTGCTTTCAGATCACCCAGATTGGGTACCGCTCATACTCGGGGGAGATAACTCCATCAGCTACTCCACCATAAAAGCGATTGCGCAAACGAAAGGAACGACAGCCGTTATTCAATTTGATGCCCATCATGATGTGCGGAACACGGAGGACGGAGGGCCGACAAACGGCACCCCCTTTCGCCGCCTTTTGGATGAAGAGATCATAGAAGGCCAGCATTTGATTCAACTGGGTATCAGAGAATTCAGCAACAGCTTGGCTTATGAAACATACGCTAAAACTCATCACGTGGACATCCGCACGATGGGAATGATTCGTGAAAAAGGACTGATCCCGACCATTAAAGAGATCCTGCCTGCCGTTCAAACTAGAACAGACTTCATTTTCATATCTGTTGATATGGATGTCTTAGACCAGTCCCATGCACCCGGCTGTCCAGCGATTGGCCCGGGCGGCCTCTATACAGACGAATTACTCGAAGCAATCAAGTACATCGCACAAGAGCCCAATGTCGCAGGGATCGAAATCGTTGAAGTTGATCCCACCCTCGATTTTCGGGATATGACAAGCAGAGCCGCAGCTCACGTTCTGTTACACGCATTAAAAGGAATGAAACGCTCCCGATTCAAGTGATCTTCCGGCAGGTTGTATTTTGGTTACAAGAAAACTCATCTGCCTGATAAACGGCAGCTAAAAGGAGGACGAAACGGTGGGTCTTCAAGAGAAAAGCGGCCATCAGCTAAAACGGACAATGAAAAGCAGGCACTTATTTATGATTTCATTGGGAGGCGTCATAGGAACAGGACTTTTCCTCAGTACGGGCTATACGCTCAGCCAAGCCGGTCCCGGCGGTACGATACTCGCTTATTTAATCGGCGGATTGATGATGTACCTCGTCATGCAATGTCTCGGTGAATTGTCGGTCGCCATGCCGGTGACCGGTTCCTTTCAAAAATACGCCACAACATTTATCGGGCCATCTACCGGTTTTATGGTCGGCATCATGTACTGGGTGAATTGGGTGGTGACGGTAGGTTCTGAGTTTACCGCATCCGGTATTCTCATGCAGCGCTGGTTTCCTGACAGCAGCGTATGGATGTGGAGTGCGATTTTTGCAGCTCTCCTTTTCGTATGCAACGCATTTTCAGTCAAATTATTTGCGGAAACTGAATTTTGGTTTTCGAGCGTGAAGATTGTCACCATCATTTTATTTATCATTTTAGGAGGCGCCGCCATGTTTGGCTTGATCTCTTTAAACGGGACGGCTGATGCCCCTATGTTTTCAAATTTCACAGGTCATGGAGGATTGTTTCCGAACGGCTTTCTCGCTGTATTTATCGCCATGATATCTGTGAGTTTTGCCTTTTCCGGAACAGAATTAATCGGAGTCACAGCAGGTGAATCCGCAAATCCTCAAAAGGATATTCCGCGTTCCATCCGCAATGTCGCATGGCGGACAGTCATTTTTTTCATCGGTGCCGTCTTCGTATTATCCGGACTGATTTCATGGAAAGAAGCAGGAGTAATTGAAAGCCCCTTTGTAGCAGTATTTGCAGAAATCGGAATCCCGTACGCCGCAGATATTATGAATTTTGTTATATTAACAGCTTTGCTGTCCGTTGCCAATTCAGGCCTATATGCCTCAACCCGTATGCTGTGGTCGTTAGCAAATGAAAACATGATCAGCTCTCGTTTTAAAAAAGTCACATCTAAAGGCATTCCACTACATGCCTTAATCATCAGTATGGCTGTATCTTGTTTATCTCTCGTTTCCAGTATTGTGGCGCCTGGAACTGTTTATGTGGTGATGGTAGCGATTGCTGGATTTGCAGGGGTCGTGGTCTGGATGAGCATTGCGCTGTCTCAACTCTTGTTCCGAAAGAGATTTCTTAAAAAAGGGGGGAATGTAAAAGATCTGACATTTCGCACACCGCTTTATCCTCTTATGCCTATAGCCGCTCTTTTATTATGTTCAGCTTCTTGTATCGGTCTCGCTTTTGATCCCAATCAAAGAATCGCTCTCTTCTGCGGAATTCCTTGTATCATCCTATGCTATCTCATCTACTATTTCAGAAGAAATCTTACGAAAGCAAAAAAAATCGGACAAGAGGAATATCCGATTGATCACATCCTTTAATCAAAACAGCACACCCCACTCAGGATGGGATGTGCTTTATTTTTATTCTGTAATTAACGTATGAATCAGCTTTGGCGCCTGCGCCTCCGCTGCGATACGGATATTGTCATATACTTTCGCGATGACTTCATCGACATTTTCCCGGTTGGCATAGAGCGTAACGAGAGGTTCGCCTTTTTCAACCTTGTCGCCGACCTTTTTGCGGAGCATGATGCCGACGGCTAAATCGATTTCGTCTTCTTTTGTGGCGCGCCCGGCACCTAACAGCATGGCTGCGACGCCGATTTCGTCTGCGACAATTTCGGAGATGACACCCGCTTCTTTGGCTGGCACATCAATGTGATAAGCCGCTTGCGGAAGCTTAGACGGATCATCAACAATCGAGCTGTCACCGCCTTGGTTTTTCAAGAAATCTTTGAATTTCTCAAGCGCTTTGCCGTTTTTCATGACCTCTTCAAGCTTTGCTCTTGCTTCGTCTAATGTACCTGCTTTTTTCGCAAGCACGACCATCTGGCTGCCGAGTGTTAAGACAAGCTCGTGCAGGTCTTCAGGGCCTTCGCCTCTGAGCGTGTCAATCGCTTCTTTCACTTCAAGCGCATTTCCGATCGCAAAGCCGAGCGGCTGGGACATGTCGGAGATGACAGCCATCGTTTGGCGGCCGACCTTGTTGCCGATTCGCACCATTGCTTTCGCGAGTTCAGCTGCATCTTCCTCTGTTTTCATGAAGGCGCCCGCTCCCGTTTTCACGTCAAGCACGATCGCGTCTGCTCCGGCAGCGATTTTTTTGCTCATAATGGAGCTAGCGATAAGCGGGATGGAATTCACCGTACCCGTTACATCTCGCAGGGCGTACAGTTTTTTATCCGCCGGCGTTAAGTTGCCGCTTTGGCCAATGACGGCAACCTTGTCGCGGTTCACAAGCTTAATAAATTCTTCCTTTGACAGTTCCACGTGAAACCCGTCGATCGCCTCTAATTTATCAATTGTTCCGCCTGTATGGCCGAGGCCGCGGCCGGACATTTTGGCAACCGGCACATCAAGAGCCGCGACAAGCGGTGCAAGCACGAGTGTTGTCGTGTCGCCGACGCCGCCGGTTGAATGTTTATCCACTTTAATTCCTTCGATGGCAGAAAGATCAATCGTTTCACCGGAGTTCACCATAGCCATTGTTAAGTCCGCCCGTTCACGATCACTCATATCCTGGAAGAAAATCGCCATGGCAAGCGCGCTTGCCTGATAATCAGGAATGCTTCCGTCCGTATAGCCGTTTACGAAAAACTGGATTTCTTCTGTGGTGAGTTCTTTTCCGTTTTGTTTTTTGATGATAATATCTACCATTCTCATTATAGTCACCGATCCTTTTCGATTATGTTCAGTAAATCAGACCTACAACTGCCGCTGTTAAAAAGCTGACAAGCGTGGCACCGTATAATAATTTCAGACCGAAGCGAGCAACGACGTTTCCTTGCTTTTCATTCAGACCCTTTACAGCACCGGCAATGATACCGATGGAAGAGAAGTTCGCGAACGAAACGAGGAATACTGAGACAATCGCTGTTGTACGGCCGCTGAAATGAAAACCGTTTTGCGAAAGAGACGTCATGGCGACAAATTCGTTCGATACCATTTTTGTTGCCATAATGCTTCCGGCGTTAACAGCTTCATTCCATGGAATACCAACAAGAAAAGCGAATGGAGCAAACACATATCCAAGCAGGTCTTGGAAGGAAATACCGAGTACAGCGTTAAAAATACCATTGATCAAAGCAATAATCGCGACAAATCCGATCAGCATCGCTGCGACAACAACCGCTACTTTGAAACCATCTAAGATGTATTCTCCGAGCACTTCGAAGAAGGATTGTTTTTCTTCATTTTCTACACGAAGCATATCCTCATCTTTTGCGACCTCGTAAGGATTAATAATAGAGGCAATGATAAAACCGCCAAATAAGTTCAATACAAGAGCCGTTACGACGTATTCAGGCTTCAGCATCGTCATGTAAGCACCGACGATTGACATGGATACGGTTGACATCGCAGAAGCGCAAAGCGTGTACAACCGCTGCTGTGACAGTAAACCGAGTTCTTTCTTTAAGGAGATAAATACTTCTGATTGCCCTAAAATCGCAGATGCAACAGCATTGTACGACTCCAGTCTTCCCATCCCGTTAACCTTGCTGAGGGCAAGGCCGATGTATTTAATAATAAACGGGAGGATCTTCCATTTTTGCAGAATCCCGATGAGTGCTGAAATAAATACAATCGGCAAGAGAACGTTCATAAAGAATGTCGATTGATCCGCATTCACCAAACCGCCAAACACAAAGTTGATTCCTTCTGCCGCATAGCCCAGCAGGTAGCTGAATCCTTGTGCAAATCCTCCTACGAGAAAATTCCCGATCCCCGTATTGAGGAGAATGTAACCGAGAATAAACTGCAAAATGAGCATGACAATAATTGGGCGGATCTTAATTCTTTTTTTGCCGCTGCTCGCGATCCACGCAAGGCCTAAAAACACGATTAAACCGATAATCCCAATCAAATACTTCATATGTGTTTCTCCTTTATTTGTATTCGCTTACATTATTATTTCCCTGGAAAGAAAAGAAGGGCACGGAAAGCGAAGTGCCTTCCGTCTGCTTCTTAATAATTATCTCCGCCGGCTCCGTTCTCTCCTTTTACAATGGAAACACCTGCGCTTGCGCCAATGCGGCTTGCACCTGCTTCGATCATCGTGTCTACATCTTCTTTCGTTCTGATACCCCCGGATGCTTTTACGCCGATATCAGGGCCTACTGTTTTGCGCATTAAAGCGATATCTTCCTTCGTTGCGCCGCCTGTTGAGAAGCCTGTTGAAGTTTTCACGAAATCCGCTCCCGCAGAAACCGCTAAACGGCATGCACGCTCTTTTTCTTCATCTGTCAGCAGGCATGTTTCAATAATGACTTTGACAAGCGCTTTTCCGGCTGCAGCTTCCACCACACCGCGAATATCCGCTTCCACCACGTCATCTTCTTTGTCTTTCAAAGCAGCGATGTTAATGACCATGTCCACTTCAGTGGCGCCTTTTGAAATCGCATCCTTCGTTTCGAACGCTTTTGTTTCTGTTGTGTTGGCGCCGAGCGGGAAGCCGATGACTGTACATACGTCAACTCCTGTGCCCTCAAGCTCTTTTGCAGCCAGCTGCACCCATGTCGGGTTTACACATACAGAAGCGAATTTGTATGTTTTCGCTTCTTCTATTAATTTCAAAATATCCGCTTTTTGTGTATGCGGTTTCAAAGCTGTATGATCAATTTTATTGGCTAATGTCATCCTTCGCACACTTCCTTTTTTGTTAAGATATTTTTTAGCATACCCGACTTTTGAACATATGTAAATTGGTAATTGAAATTTTGTTCAGCGAACGGTCTGAAGGTGTCACAAATCATTAACAAGTGCCCTTGCGGTATGCTGGTCAATGATTAACACATTGGCATATTTTCCTGTTAACGCACCATGGATGGAGGACACTTTTCGGCTTCCGCCGGCCACTAGTATAGAGCGTTCCTTCAGCCTCAGATCCTCAAGCTCGACGCCGATGGTCCGGTCATTGATGGCGGTGCTGCAAATCTTCCCTTCCTCGTCAAAGAAACGCGAACAGATATCTCCGACAGCCTGATGTTTCAGCAACGCTTTCTCTTCTTCGTTAAAATAGCCGAGCCGGAATAACAGCGCTTCGTCACGGACTGTTCCCACCGTGAAAAGAGCGATATTCGCCTGCTTGCCCATCTCAATGATCCGCTCGATATGACGGTCTTTCTCCACCATTTTCTTCACATCCGCATTATCAAACACGACGGGAAGCGGAAGATAGCGCGGCATCGTTTGAAAAGCCTCTGCAAACAGCTGAATCGTTTCAGCTGAATAGGTGTTTACCCGGGAATGGCTGATGCCGCCTTTCAGCTGGACGACCTCTACGCCTTTTACCTGCTTTGGCTGCATGTTTTGCGCGATCTGATACATGGTGGTTCCCCAGCTGACGCCGACGATGTCGCCGTCTTTTACCGTTTCATGCATATATTCTGCACCGTAACGGCTCAAGTCATGTGTGATTGCTGCATAGTCCGGTGTCGGAGAAAACACAACGTGCGCTTCGAGAAGCCCGTATTTCTCTTCCAGCATGGAACCGAGCGCATCTAAATCCTCAAAAGGGTCCATCACGCGAATTTGGACAAATCCTTTTTCTTTTGCGTATTGCAGCAATCGGGAAACGGTCGGCCTTGAAATGCTGAGCTGCTCTGCGATTTGCTGCTGACTGTAGTCAGACTGATAATAAAGCCTTGCCGCTTCTATGCTTAATTGTTGTTTTTCCCGATCCATTCCGCACCTCCCTTGGATCAGTTCATGGTGAACCTGCTTTTGATTTGCTTTTATTATACAGGCTGGCAACAGCTTTCATCCACCTGATTTGCAAGAAACTGAAAAACGCTCTGGCACAGATCTGCCCAGAGCTTATTTTTCCCACTTCATATATTGATAAATGCCTTTCATGATGGCGTATATTCCATATAACACAAGCCCGCACGCCAAAAAGATCAGAATCACTCTGCCATGCGGCTGCTGCGCGAGCTCGGCGAGCGCCCCGTCAAAGCCTCTTGTGTCGTCCGGATCAGAGGTGAGAGCGGTTTTTATGAGAAAGAAACCGATGGCTGAGAAAATAATGGCACGGGCGATGTTGCCTGCGCGTCCTGTGTTTTTTACAATACATATCATTTCTTTGCTCATTTTTGACGTATCGAATTCTCTCATAAAAGAAGCCCGGATACCTTTCATGAATTGAACCATCGCAAATAGGATAAAGCCCGATCCTGTGAGTCCCGTCAGCCACTGGCCAAACGGCTGCGCCAATACATAAGCGGACCACGTCTGTTCTGAAGTGCTGCCGCTCCCATGATCAAAGACAAACCGAAGGGCATTCCACGCAATCGATGCGTATATGGCGGCGCTGAATAAATTTCCTGTTCTTCGCGACAGGCCCCGTCTTCCCGTGCCATGGCCCTCTGTATCCTTAATCGCACTCAGCACCATCCATATGACATACCCGATGAGCCCAATCCCGATGAAGAAAAGCAGAATCGATCCGTATGGCATGCGTGATAAGGTTTGGAGCGCTCCGCTTGAATCCTTTGCCCCGCTGCCAGCTCCGGCAGCCGTCATCAATGCCAGAATGCCGAGCAAGATAAAAACGCCGCCGAATGTAAAATAACCAAGCCTTCCGAATCGCTGTATCCAAGGCTTGGTTTCCTGTTTTATTTTAGAGATGCACTGGTCCTTCGCATCCATGTGCCCAACCCTCTTTCCGGAAACGTTACTGTATCATTTCCCGAATGAGGAGAGTTGAAACAGACTATCCTTCAAGAGAATCGTGTCTTTGCTTTTTGGCCGTATAGGCGGGTGTCGTCCACGCAGCTGCCGCGACAGCCGTAATGCCGCCAGCTAATTTCCCGATGATCATGGCCGCTGCCATTTCTTTCTTCATTCCCGCCACAAAGCCGAGATGGCTGCCGAGCACAAAGGCTGCGCTGACCGCAAATGCGACATTGATAACCTTTCCTCTCGGCGTCATGTCTTTTAATAAGGCGAGCATGGGGATAAGATGTGCCAAAGAAGCAACCATTCCCGCTGTCGCTGCCTGATCTAAGTGTAACAGCCTGCCTAATGTATGGAGCGGTTTCTCAAAAGCTTTTGTGATAAAAGCTGTCAGCGGAAAAGCGCCCGCCAATACAACCGCGATGGTGCCTACGGTTTGTATGCCTGTTTCAATCTTTTCGAGGCCAGGTATTAATACAAAGCCTGTCATTGTTTCAATCGAGACAGCAACAAGCCCAATGATCGCAACAATACTGACAGCCTTCCCGAAAACGTGAAATACGCGGATTGTCTTGTCGGTGCAGCGCCATAGACCAAAAGCGATAACCGCAGAAAAAAGACTTGGAATCAAAATGTTTTTCAGGATTAATACCAGCTCAAATCCCGCAGCTAACCCGCCTGCGAAGCATCCGATCGGCACAGTGCACAGTCCGATTAAAATGCCTTTTGCAAAATACGGGTGATCCTGTTTTTCAATCATGCCAAGAGCGACGGGAATGGTGAACACGATCGCCGGCCCCATCATCGTCCCCAGAAATACCCATGAAAACAAGCCTGCGTCCGGATCTTTCGCCATTTCTTCTGCCAGCGCATAGCCTCCCATATCAATGGCCAAAATGGTGTTGGCAAAGGAGGAAGGGTCTGCGCCAATGGCGGCATAGACCGGAGACACGACGGGAATCAGTATGGCCGCAAGCACTGGCGCCAGCGACACAATCCCGACCATTGACAGCGCAAGCGGCCCCATGGCATTAAAGCCATCCGCAAACCGCTCGCCAAGCCCCCACCTGTTTCCCAAGCAATAATCGGCTGCTCCCACTAATAAAAAGACTGCCAGAATACATACAACCGCATCATTCACCGTCATGGCCTTTCTCCTTTTTCAAACGTATGATTTGGCTTTATCATATCATCTGAAGGAGGGGATGAGAGGCGGATTCTAATCTAAATACGATATAAATTCTTTCATGTCAGCGCGCTCAATGGCCCCTATGATATGCGATGCTTTTTGCACATCACTTGGCAGCGCTGATTTTAATTTTTCTTTTACATCTTCTTCAGACAGACCGTTTCCGGGAGCTCCCTTCGGGCAGTCCACCCGCGCTTCACATATGCGTCCATCTGATAAAAACGCCCGAACAATGGTGAAACGGCCTTTCGGAACCGCTTGAGAGGCTGGCTGAATGCGATTGTCATACACACGCTGAATATGACGCATTGCGGCCTGCATATGATTTGGTATGAGCTCGCTGTTGAAATGTTCAGCAATCAGCTTCTGTCCGTGCAGGGCAAGGGCAATGACATATTCAACGCTGAAGCGGCCTTCCTCTCCTGTTTTTGGTGATCTTGCCGTTAATGCAGCATCTCCGCCAGGCGGAAAAACGACTTCAATCCGTTCTGTATTGTCAGCAGAAATGGCTTCCTGAGAGATAAGCTCGCGAATGGCATCTGCCGCGTGGTGCGCCGCAGAACAAAATGGATAGATTTTAAACCATAAACCTGGCTTCACGATTCTCCATGGTTTGCCCCAATGGCTTAACAGCGTGGTTTGAGCCTTGTCTACATCACCGTATAGGCTGAAGAAACCTTTTTCTCCATCCAGTGCCGTACGAGAGCCTCCAACATCAGATTGGGCCAGTTTAACAGCAAGTAAGCCTGATTGAGCTGCCAGCCCTGCGTGCAGCGGTTTCATTTCTGTGCCGAATTGCACCCTCATTCCGGCAGACTGCGTTGCGGCAAAACCAATTGCTTTTTCCATTTCTTCTTGAGTGAGTTCCTCCGCGAACCCTACAGCACAGGCGGCGGCTATGGCCCCGAGCGTTCCCGTATTGTGCCAGCCTTTTTCATAGTGCGGGCTGCCAATCGACTCCCCAAGCCTTGCCATTACTTCCACACCGACAATATAAGCGCCAAGAAGCCGCTCGTCACTTTCTCGAGCGGCAGCTGAAGCAATGAGTGCCGGCAAAATAACTGCACTCGGATGTCCCCTTACATCGGAATGGACATCATCGAAATCCAGCGCATGGGCGATAAATCCATTGAGCAGCGCAGATTGTAATGGCGCTGCCTTTTTCCCTTGTCCGATAATAGGGACAAGGGGCGTGCCGCCTTCCTCTTCGATCAGATGCAAAAGCTTTTGAATGCCGTTTTCTTCTTTTCCGGCAAATGATGCGGCTGTAAAATCGAGCAATCCCTTTTTGGCTTCACGCATCGCGTCAGTGGCGTTCTCAGGCTGTGATAATCTTACGGCGTCAGCAAGACCTGCTGTCAGTTCTGTTTGGATCATTTGATTGACCCCAGTACAATAACAGCCAGCTCAGCAAAGTAGCTGGATGCAACTTGCAGTGCGTCTTCATCCAATGTAAACGCCGGGTGATGCCACTCCTCTGTACCGTTCGTTCCCATCCACACAAAAAATCCCGGGATCTTCTCTTGATACAGAGCGAAGTCTTCTCCGCCCGGAGATTGCTCCGCATGAACCGTTTGATAGCCAAGCCGGGCCGCAGCTTCTGACGCCGCGTTCAAAAACGTGCCGTCATTCTGAACGGACGGCAAATAAGGAAACCACCGGAATTCGGCCTGTGCCCCGAAGCCCGCGGCGATTCCTTCAGCCACTCGTTTCATATGCTCCGGAACGGCCTTTCTCGCTTCTTTTTGGAAGGTGCGAACGGTGCCCTCCATTTCAGCCTGGTCCGGAATCACGTTCCATGAACTGCCTGCCTGTAATCTTGTGATACTGACGACCGCGTTTTGCAGTGAGCTGATGTTGCGGCTGACCACAGATTGCAGACCGCTGACCATTTGGCCTGCCGCTGCTATGGGATCAATGCTGTTATTGGGAATGCCGGCGTGTCCGCCTTTTCCTTTCACAACAATCTCAAACCGGTCTACGCTTGCCATAAGCGGACCTTCCTTTATCCCAATGGTGCCGACAGGCAAATCAGGCTTATTGTGCATGCCAAAAATGGCAGAAACATCATCCAGCACGCCTGCTTCTATGACTTTCCTTGCTCCTGCGGCGATTTCTTCCGCTGGCTGAAAGATCAAGCGGACCGTGCCTTTCAGCTCGTCTCTTCTTTTATTCAGCAAAATGGCCGTGCCGATAATGGAAGCTGTATGAAAGTCATGCCCGCACGCATGCATCGCGCCGTCAATCTTAGAGGCAAACGGCAGGTTCGTTTGTTCTTGGATCGGGAGCGCATCAATGTCCGCTCGTATCGCGATCACAGGTCCGTCTGACTGCCCTTTGATTTCCGCAATTACACCTGTTTCTAATTGAGGAACGTCAAGAATCTCTATATGTTCTTCCTCGAGCCAGCGGCGGATTTTTTTTGTCGTTTCAAACTCTTCAAATGAAAGTTCAGGGTGTGCATGAAGGTCACGCCGCATATTGATTAAACGTGTATGAAACGTTTCTTCGGCCATTCTTCTTCTTCCCTTCTATATAAGCTCTGCAGGCTCTCCCACCTGCTTGATAAATCGTTTCGTCCGTTCGTTTTTCGGATGGTCAAACAGTTCTTCAGGCGTTCCCTGCTCGATAATATGGCCGTCTGCCATAAAAATCACTTTATCGGCAACCTCTCTTGCAAATGCCATTTCGTGGGTGACGATGATCATTGTTGTTTGTTTTTCCGCAATCGATTTGATGACCTGAAGCACACCCGCCACGAGCTCCGGGTCAAGCGCCGAAGTCGGTTCATCCAGCAAAATCGCATGCGGATTAACCGCAAGTGCCCGCGCGATGCCGATTCGCTGCTGCTGGCCGCCGGACATTGTGATCGGGTAGCTGTCAGCTTTATGCTCTAAACCAACCTGCCTCAGAATCTCCATCCCAATACGGTTCGCTTCATCTCGTGATTTTCTTTGAGCCGTGATTAAAGCCTCAGTAATGTTTTGCAGGGCGGTTTTATTTTTAAACAGATTGTAATTTTGGAAGACCATGGCCGTTTGCTGACGGAGCTGGTACGCTTCCTTGCGTGTAAACTTTTCCGCGTTCAGTTTGGCTTCTCCAATTTCAATGATGCCTTGATTAGGGCGCTCCAATAGATTCAAGCACCGAAGAAGCGTTGATTTTCCGGAACCGGACGGACCGATGATCGCCACCACTTCTCCGCGTTTTACTTCAAGGTCGATTCCGTCCAGCACGACCAGATCTTTAAACGCTTTGCGAATATTTTTTACTTTTATCAACTAATATCACCTCTAAGTCCGGTATGGCTTGCTCATGGCGCGTTCAAACAAGTCCTGCAGGATGCTGTAAATGATTGTAAGAACCCAGTAGACAATCGCAACCGCCAAATAGGTTTCAAAATACTTCAGATTTCCTGATGCATACATCTTGCCTTGCGCAAACATCTCCATGACACCCAAAGTAAATGCCAATGAGGTTTCTTTTAGGAGGCCGATAAATGTATTACCCGTTGCCGGTATCGCATTTCTGACTGCTTGCGGAAGGATAATTCGTCTGTAAGCCTGAAGTTTCGTCATACCGACAGACAGGCACGCCTCCAGCTGCCCTTCATCAACAGAGTTAAGAGCGGCGCGGAAGATTTCTGCCAAATAGGCGGCGTTTTTTAAACTTAAACCGATAATGGCAGCTGTGAGAGCTGTCATCTTGCTCATCTCCGGAAACAGCTGCGGCAGCCCGTAATAAATTAAGAACAGCTGCACAAGTGTCGGCACGCCCCGGAAAAATGAGATATACAGCTTTGACAGCTGATGAAGCACTGGAATTTTGTTTTTTGTAATGAGTGCGAGAATAAGTCCTCCGATAATCGCAAAAATCATAGCTGCTACAGCCATAAACAATGTAATCGGAAGGGCCTGAATTAAAGTCGGGAATGCTGAGATCATGAATTCCCAATCAATCGTATTCATTCTGGTGGTTCACCGCCGTTTCTTAATGCTTCTGTTCTGCTGTGATATCTTCGTTAAAATATTTTTCTGAAAGCTTTTTAAGCGTTCCGTCTTTGCGCAGTTCATCGAGCGCTTTATTGACTTTTTTACGGGTCTTGTCGTGCGCGTCATCCTTGGCAAATGGGAATGCGACTTGCTCGTACACAATCGGATCTCCGGCTAGCTTCAACGGCAAGCCTGTTTTCTTAATTTGTGCGATCAGCACACTTCGGCTGTTTACGTAAGCGTCCACACGTCCGTATGCGACATCCTTCAGCGTGCCTTCTTGTGTTTCGTATGTTTTGATATTGATTTTTTTGTCAGGATCTTTGCTTTCAAGATTTTTCGCGTGATTTGAACCTAAAACAGCAGCTACTGTCTTTCCTTTTAAATCGTCTGCTGATTTGATGTCGTTGTTGTCTTTTTTGACGACAATCTGTGTTCCTGCATAAGAGTACGGTTCTGTGAAGTTGTACATTTCCTTGCGTTCATCTGTCACCGCTACCTGATTGGAAATGGTGTCAAGCTTGCCTGTTTGAAGCTCTCCCATCAGACCGCTGAATTCGAGCAGCTTCCAGTCCAGTTTCATGCCGATTTTCTTTGCAACAGCTTCCATTACTTCTACATCAAAACCTGTCAGCTTTCCGTCTTCTTTATAAGCGAATGGGTAGCTCTGTCCGGTCGCACCCACATGAAGTACGTTGTCATCCTCTTTACTGCTGCTGTTTCCATTGCCGCAAGCTGATAGCACGGCTAATAACGCAGCAACTAACAGCACAGTCCATTTTTTCATTTTCATTTGATTTTCCCGCCTTTTATCTTTTATAGGTCATGTCGCAGTTGTTTTTTCATATAGACTGTCATATGTCCTTTGCCCAGATCCTTCTCGCCTGCTCGGACATATCCTTTTCTTTCATACATCTCGATCAGCCACGGGTGCTTATCCGCTGTTCCTAGCGATACAAACGGAACCTTTAGCGTATCGCGCAGGATGGTCTGCTCAAGCCATTGAAGCAGCTTTGTCCCGACTCCCTTTTGCCCGGTTTCAGGATCAACAGCGAACCACCAGATATGAGGAACGCCATACGGTCCAGGCTGCTGCCCCCAAGGCATTCGTAAGGAGATGGTCGCGATGATCCGCCCGTCTTCTTCCATGACGTAACAGGCGTTTTTTCGGATATTGTTTAGGACCAGATCCAGATCCGCTTGGGCCGCGGCAAAACGAATGCCGAGCTTTCGAATCGGTTCATAGGCGCGCCATGTCAGTTCGAGAAGCTGTTCGGCATCACGTTCAGCTGCGAGGCGATATTGCGTCTTCATCGAGCGTTCCTCCTTACTTCGCATAACGGTTTACCGGTTTTTCTAAACCAAAATGCTCTCTCAATGTTGTGCCTTCATATTCTTTTCTGAACACGCCGCGCTCCTGTAAAATCGGAACCACTTTGTCAACGAACAGTTCAATTCCTTCTGGAAGAAGCGGAGGCATGATATTAAATCCGTCACAAGCTTTATGATCGACCCATTCCTGCATCTTGTCGGCAAGCTGTTCCGGCGTTCCGACAAAAATGTGATGGCCTCTGGAGCCTGCAACGTATTTGTAAAGCTCACGTATTGTCATATTGTCTCGTTCAGCCATTTCTTGAACAAGCTTAAATCGGCTCTTCACCGCATTGGATGCATTCGCGTCAAGCTTTGGCAGCGGCCCGTCAAGCGGATATGCAGACAAATCAATACCGCCTAAATAATTCTGCAGGATTTGCAGACCGACAGATGGAATGATTAAATCTTGAAGCTCTTGATATTTAGCCCGCGCCTCTTCTTCAGTGTCTGCGATGACCGGAAAAATGCCCGGCATGATCGCAATTTTCTCAGGATCGCGGCCAAACTCGGCTGCCTGCTTTTTAATTGATTGATAAAATTCCTGTGCCGATTCCAAATGGTTTTGCGCCGTGAAAATCACTTCAGCCGTTTTGGCAGCCAGCGCTTTCCCATCCCCTGATGAGCCCGCCTGAATAATGACCGGCTGGCCCTGCGGCGTTCTTGAAACGTTCAGAGGCCCGCGGACTGAGAAATAATTTCCTTTGTGGTTGAGCTCGTGCATTTTTTCTTTATCGAAGAATTCACCTGTTTCTTTATTGCGGATAAAGGCGTCCTCTTCCCATGAATCCCAAAGCCCTTTTACGGCCTCGACAAATTCTTCTGCCCGCTGATAGCGCAAGTGGTGTTCGAGATGCTTTTCCCCGCTGAAATTCTGCGCTGTTGACTCAATGGATGAGGTCACGACATTCCATCCGGCACGGCCGTTGGACAGGTGATCCAGTGAGGCGAATTGTCTGGCAATATGAAACGGCTCGCTATAAGTAGTAGAAGCTGTCGCTGTCAGGCCAATTCTTGAAGTCACCTGCGCCAGAGCTGAAAGCAAAGTAAATGGCTCAAACCTTGTAAGCACATTCGGATGCGATTTGCTGTCGATTGACAGGCTGTCTGCTAAAAACAGCATATCCAGCTTGCCCCGCTCCGCTGTTCTCGCCAGCTCTTTAAAATAATCCAAGTTCATACTCGCATCCGCAGGCGCGTCCGGATGCCGCCAAGACGCAACATGATGTCCGGTCCCCGCAAGAAAAACTCCTAATTTGATTTGCTTCTTTTTGCTTGTCATGACGTTACTCCTTTTATAATGTTTTAGGCTGAAAAGTCCGAAAAATAAACTCCTATATTCCTAGTCGTTTAATATGAATAAATCAAAATGTACATTTGTATTGCGAGTTTGTCAATGAGTTGAGATTAATTTTTTCTATTTAAGCTGAAAAGACCCTTGCGTAACCATAATGGAACGGCATTGGTTCATTCAACTAGTGCAATAACCTGTATATCGGCAAGAAAACTGAGTCTGATGAAGCAAAGACTAAGTTTTTATTCAAAAAATGGATATGCGATTTCGCCATTTCCTTGCCTTTTCTTTCGCTTTTAGCAAACTGCCTATCCACTCAGACGCCGTAACGATCGTATATAAAAAACAGCTGACTCCGGATTCAAACCGGAATCAGCTGATTGATGTGAATTAATTAAGCTCATGAATACTTTCTTCTGCTTTAGCGGAAAACACTTTAGGCTCCAAACAGTCAAGGTCTTCATGAAATAAATTTACTTTTTGGATTTGCCGATTGTCATAGTGGTGGAAATAGTAGTTTCCCGTGTCGTTACACATCACGGAAGTATATTGCGTATAATGAATTTCGTCTTTTTCCGTTATCACTGCGCCCTTGGGTATCGTCATATTTGCCAAAATTTGAAGAGCGGCTGTTACACCTTTCGTTTCATCGGCCGCCGGCTCTAGGTGTTCTTTCAGATACACAGCTCTGACAAATCGGGAAGGCGGTGTATAATCCCCCGGCAGGCCTACAGTTCCTAAGCCTTGGCCAAAAGCGGAAAGGGCTAATCCGCCCAGCTCTTTGCTCTCTAATTGCTTCGGTCTGATTCCTGTATATTGCTGCAGATTGGTTACATGCCATATAAAGTCGGGGCTGTTCGTCATGACACCAGGCTGATTGTCATAGACTTTGAGGCCATCTGCTCTCGGTTCTATCGTCAGGCTGCGTCCCGTCCGGTCTGACAATATCCAGTGAAGCGGTAAAACCGTATCCAATAGATCTAATTTTTTCTCTACAATCGTTAAAGATCGAATCTTTTCTTTCACGTCATCCAAAGACTTACAGACTGACAGCGCCCATGTCACAAACTCATGCGGGGCAATGTGTACGGTGTCTTCCCGTATCGTTTTTTCGTACTCCGCGTAGCCCGGAAAATAAAGTGCAGCACACGATAAACCGTTTTCATTAACGCCGTCTGCAAATAAAATATTACCAAGTTTTCTCCCCATACCGATAAATGCGTACTGTGTCTGATAGGCCTTTCCGTCAGCTTCACTACTCCAACTGTAACGGCGCGGATAGAGAATAACCTCTGTCCCCAGCTGAAATGCAAAATCCATTGTTCTCGCTAATACATGTTTACGGTCAGCAGTTTCCAATGTAAGACTTGTGCACATCTGATCAGTCCCCCTTTTCAATTCAGATTAATATCATACATATTGTGAACGAATTGGTTTTATCAGCATAACGAAAGTCAAATCGATTCGTCAAAGAATTGACATTATATCAATAAAACGAAAAAATCCAGCCTTTAAAAGGCTGGATTTTTTATTTAGCCAAAACAAGCTCGTGAATCGCATGCGCAACGCCATGTTCATTATTGGAGCGCGTTTGAAAGTTTGCGGCCTCAAGCACTTCCGGAATGGCGTTTGCCATGGCAACGCCGCAGCCGGCCCATTCGATCATTGTCAGATCGTTGCCGTTGTCGCCTATGCTCATGACTTCAGCCTGCTTGATTCCGAGCAGATTCGCCAGCTGACGCACAGCGTTTCCTTTGCTTGCTTCCGGATGCAGAATTTCGTAAAAGAAAGGAGCGCTTCTGACCATCGTATACTTTTCTCTCACGTCTTTCGGTATCGATGTAATGACGCGGCTTAAGTGCTCTGGTTGATCAATAAACATCACTTTCGGAATGAGAATGTCTTTAGGTATCTCCTCAATCTTGCGGTAATGAAGCGGCACCTGTGTCACGTACGACTCATATACGGTAAATTCGCTGATATCACGGTTAGGCGTATACAGGTTGGCTGAGTCGAAGAAGTGCATCGGTGTCTTCAGCTCTAAGCTCAGATCATATAATGATGCCAAATCATCATATCCTAGAGACAATTCCGTCACCACTTCTTTTGTATGCGTATTTTGAACAAGCGCCCCATTATAGGCAATGACGTAGTCGCCTTCCTCAATTAAATTGAGTTCATCTAAGTATCTCCGAACACCTCCGATAGGCCGGCCGGTGCAAAGAACAATTTTTACCCCTTCCGCTTTTGCGGCATGCAGCGCGTCGCGGACCTCCGCCGTCACTTCATGATGATCATTTAAAAGTGTTCCGTCCATATCAATTGCTATTAATTTGTACATCCTGCATCTCCTTCGTGTCGTTTTCAGGCTATAGTCCCATCATATCGTTTTTTCTTTTTGATATTCAACTGAAAGCGATGATTTTCTCCTGTTTCTGTTTAGACGTCTGCCTTGTCTCCGGATCCGCGTGCGCGGCTTTCGCTTTGGTTCTGCACCCTTTTCGCCGCTTTCTGCTTGTTTCTGTTTCATCAGCAGGAAGCCGGCAGCTAAAAATGGAATACCCGTGATATTTAAGATTGCAAGCTTCACACCCGCCGCCGTCAAAAAATATGCCCATGAAGATGAAGGATTCCGTCTGATCATCACATAAGCAGCCATTTCCAGAACAATCATGACCGCATGAAGCACTAAACAATAGATAAGCAATGCAATCACAAAAAACAGAACATAATTCACCATGGCGCCCGAGTACATCATAGAACGCAGCATTTGCATAAACGATAACGACTGCATCGTTCCGTTTATGACATTCGGATTGTAGATCGTATAGTCACTAAATAAATGTTTGATTTTGAGAAAAGCCCATAATACCAACAACCACTGAATGATATGTAAAATAAGGCCTGTTAACACCAGTCTTTCCGCTTTTTTATTTCTCATGTTTCTCCTCCTTGCGGGCCTTTGACTCGATTCTTGTCATCGTTTTTTCCTGACCATTTTGCTCCCATATCAACGTCCCGTCTTTCCCTCTTTTCAGTTTGCTTTTGAGCGGATAATAGGAGCCAAGGTACTGGATCTCAATGGAACCGTCAGCGCTTTGAGATATTACCTTGTATTCCATAAAGGGCAGCTGCACCTCTCCTCTCCCTTCAATCACCTCCGTCTCCAGCACCTTGTCTTTGGTAAATGTGACCGTTGCTGATTTCACGCCATCCATGGGACCGGGGATAATGCCCTCATCCCAAGTTCCGTAATAAAACGGCGTCTCGTCTTTTGGCTGCTGACAGCCCGAAATGATGAGACATACAGCAGACAGGAACACAATAACAGGTCCTTTTCTGCTCAGCGTCATCACCGTCCTTTCTTACTTTTTTAGGCGAATGCCGTGGCACTGTGCCAATGACTACATAGATTATAAGGAATTCACCCACATTACTTTTTAAGGAGATTGATTACATGAACCCTTATCAATATTACAGCCCGCAGCTCCCTCAGCAGGAACCCTACTATAGCCAATATGAATACAATCCATATCCGCAGCAGGATGTATACCAGCCATACCAGACGGACAGACAGCCGGCATTGGAAAGAAGAATCGCTGCTCTTGAACGGCAAAACGAACAGCAGACAAGAGAATTAACCCGTCTGTCGAATGAGGATCGCCGTCAAAACCGGGAAATTGCAAGAATGGCCGATCAGGTCAATCAGCTAAGCCAGACTGTTGAACGCCATACACGCCGCTTAAACCGGCTCAATCAGCGCCTCCGCGCGGTAGAAAACAGATTAAATATCCCATTTACTGCGGGCGAAGGCGGTTTCTGAAGCAAGAAAAGAAAAAAGCGGAATACGATTCTCCAGATTTCGGAGTTTCGTTTTCCGCTATTCTTATGTGCAGAGCGGGACATTTACATAAAAAGGGTTTTTACAAGTATACAATCTTTGCCGATTTCATTCAAAGATAGAGGGGGGAAGGAAAATAATTGTAGTTCCCCTTTTGCAGAATTTCTTTTGGTTCGGGTCGCATGATAATACCGACAAATGTCAATTGAACATACGGAGGGGTCATTTATGCACAATACGCAACACAGCCTGCAGCAGCTGAACCAGTGCCGCCAGACAGCTCAGCAGCTTATTCAGCAAACACAGCAAAGCAGCAACCAATATCGTCAAATGCTTCATCAGGAGCAGCAAAACATCCAAATGCTGCAACAGATTCTAAACCACGAACAACAAGCTGCACATACCATTCAGCAAGCGCTGCACGGACATGACACAGCCATTCAAAAATGCCAGCAGGTTGTCAACATGTGCAACCAAATGCAGCAGGAACTTACTGGACAATCCAGCATGATGAATACGAATGTGTCTACACTTCCATTCGGCCAAAACACGCCATTCCAGCAGCAGTCCTATCAGCAGTAACATATAAAAAGCTCAACACAATGTTTAGTGTTGAGCTTTTTTCTTACCGTTCTTTGCGAATATGTATATCCTGAATAGACTGTTTCGGCGCATGAAATCTGCTCTCGGCTTCACTTCTTGCCTCAGCAAAGGCCCGTGCCTCCACATTGTCTTTGTAGACATCCAGCTGAATCAGATACAGCGGACGCACTTTAAGACCGTGAATAATCGTCACAGCCCACAACGGGAGCACAATAAGCAATCCGGGCGGATCAGGCAGCACGAAAGCAAACGCAAATACGAAAAAATAAATGATTGCGTACATGATCCACTTTTTATTTCTAACCTTGATGCCAATAAATAAAAAGGCAAAAAAACTGGTAATGGCAAAAGGCATGAAAATAAACAGCATCCACCAGCTATGAAGCCATTCCCATGCGGCACCTCTTTTTGTGATTTCCATATTTTCCTCCTCCTATTTACCTATAATAATCGATTAAGAATATCGCGTCACTTGTATAACAAAAACTTTCTCCTTTTAAAATAGTGATAGACGGGGCACAGGTTTCTTGCTATATTATTAATTGATAATGATAATCATTACTAATGAATCAAAATACATATTGGAGGGTTCTTAATGAAAAAGAACACATTGCTCGCAGGCATGCTGGTGCTGCTTCTCATGTTTGTCAGTGCTTGCAGCGGCACGGCTTCGAAAGGAAGCTCAGGTGATTCAGCTTCAGATAAGACAGAAATGAGAACATACAAATCAACAAAAGGCAACGTCCAAATTCCTGCACATCCGAAACGCATCGTCACTGATTTTTATGCTGGGGAATTGCTGTCTGTCGGGGCAAATGTGGTCGGCTCGGGCTCATGGTCATTTGATAATCCATTTTTAAAATCAAAGCTGAAAGATGTAAAGGATGTCGGTGATCCGATCAGCGTTGAGAAAGTAATGGAGCTTCAGCCTGACTTGATTGTTGTCATGAATGAAGAGAATGTCGATAAATTAAAGAAAATCGCTCCAACCGTTGTCGTTCCTTATAACACCGCGAAAAACGTCGAAGATACCGTAGCAATGTTCGGAGATATTGCGGGCGCCAAGGATAAAGCAAAAGCATTTATGGCTGACTTTAACAAAAAAGCGGAAGCAGCCAAAAAGAAAATAGCCGGCGTCATCGACAAAGATGCGACCTTCGGCATTTATGAAAACACGGACAAGGGCGAATTCTGGGTCTTCAATGACAATGGCGGTCGCGGCGGCCAAGCTGTATACAACGCGCTTGGGTTAAAAGCGCCTGAAAAGATTGAACAAGATGTCATCAAAAAAGGCGAGATGAAACAGCTCTCTCAAGAAGTGATTCCTGAGTATGCCGCAGATTATATGTTTATTACGGACTACAATCCGAAAGGCGAAAGCAAAACACTCGACAAGCTGAAGGAATCCTCCATTTGGAAAAACCTAGACGCTGTGAAACATAACCGTGTGTTTATGAATGATTTTGACACCTTCTATCCGTACGATCCGATTTCTGTCAGCAAACAGGTTGATATCATCACCGACATGCTGATCAAACGGGCCGAAGAAAATAAAAAATAAAGAAAATGGCACAGTTATGACACTGTGCCATTTTTTATGATTCACTTTAATGCTGACTGTACGGAGTGCGGCATATCTTCAAACCTGACTTCTTCCCAAGTCTCGACATACTTTCCTTTTGCCTTCACCTTCAAATATGCGTTCTTCCGAAGGTCTTTACCGGCGAAAAAGGTCACTTCTTCTTTTTTTCCGGATGCATGATATCCGTCTAATGTATACTCAGTACCGCCTGGGCTAAGATGTTTGCCATCTCGATCAATCTGCACATAGACATCTTGCTGGTGAATAAACGGATTAAATCTGTCTGTAACATCGTTATGAAAAAAGAGAAGCCCGCATATTACGGCAGCAGCCGCCAAAACGACCAGGATTGCCATTGCTTTTTTCATCTTTACCCTCCTCTTACTTGTTCATTTTTTTCAAATAGCTTGACCGCACCGCGAGGAAGAATAGAAGCTGAAAAAGGAAAAACCCTCCGATGGTGAGACTGAGCGGTCCCGCTACATCGGAATAGCCATCCACGGCCAATGTTCTCAAGGCAAACAGCGTATGCATAACAGCAATGACAAATGGAAAGAAAAAGAGAATCGCCAATTGTATCGTCACGCTTTGTGACATCTCACGCTCACTCAAACCGATTTTGGCCAGCGAACGGTAACGCTCCCGATCTTCTTCTAAATCGGTGAACAGCCTGAAATATAAGAAACTTGCTGCCGCGATAAAGAAGACGATCGCGATAAACAGGCCGATGAATAAACTTAAGCTCGGCAGCTGCACCGTATCATAGTAAGTCCCGGCTTTTGCCATAAAATCAGAATGCACGTCGATATAATTGCCGTAAATCTCATTTTTCAAGGATTGGCTGAACCCAAGACTGTCTTTCCAATGATCATACCTGTAGCCGTATAATGTCGCTTTATCACCGAGTGATTTGAGCTGATCAAAGGTTTTATCGTTCACCGCGATGATGGCATTTAATGAAATCAGCGGTTTTTTGACTTCTTTTACCGACAGTTTTTGGTCAGACGGCTTGCCTTTTTGGTTCAGCAGCTTCAGCTGATCCGGCGCTTCGTTTTTGAAATTGCGGTCATACGTGCCCGGGAAAAAGACAGCCTCACCATTTTTCAGGCCGTTCAGCTTGACATGGAAGTATTTTGATACATCCGATTCGCTGATCATGTAAACAGGGGGAACAGTTTCTCCTTCCTGATAGCGAACATAAGAAACATCTATTTCGTCTTTCTTATACGTAAAGCCGTGTGTTTTCAGTTCATGGTCAATTTTTTTCAAATGAGTCTCTTCTTTTGGATTGCCGCTGTAAGATATATACTCCATCTCATAAGCGGACTCTTCCGCCCCGACGGTCGATTTGTACATCGCGAGCACACCCGTAGCAGTAAACGCAACCGCGGAAATAATGCTGACAATAAAGAACAGGCGGGCGTTGTCTTTTAAACGATAGACAAGATCAGAAACCCAAATGACATTTTTCCCGCGCAGATAAAAGGTTTTCCACTTCTTCAGCGCGCGCAGAATCCATATGCTGCTTTGGCTGAAAAAGAAATATGTTCCGATGACGGTGAGCAGTAAAATGATAAACGGTTCGGCCCCGTGGACATTGCCTTTAAGAACCATGCCGTACCCGCCGCAAAGACAGGCGATGCCGAATAAGGACAGAAGCACGGACGGCTTAGGCTCCGGCTTAATCTTGTCAGTGCCCTTTATTAATTTGATAACCGTATTTGATCTGACAAAAAGGATCGTAAACTGCGATAAAAAGAAAAATAAGAGCAGAAATCCGCCGGCCGTAATACCGAGCGCTTTCCAGGGCATATACAAAGGCAGCGCGTCCATTTCTAAAATATAAGCGCCGACCGTAAAGAACGTCTTTGAAAAAATGAATCCTCCGATTATGCCGGCTGCAATTGACATGACGCCGATGATCATGTTTTCCGCAGTAATGAGCTTTCTCAGCTGCCCCGGCGTGATGCCCTGCATGAGCAGGATGCCGAATTCTTTATTTCTTGATTTCAAAAATGCGTTAACCGAATACAGAACAAATAAGAAAGAAAAAACAAAGATCATCCATTCCGCAGCGGTTAAGCCTTTTTTGGCGATATTATTCAGGTAGCCTTCCTTTAATGCCGGATGAAACAGGAACATCGCAAAGGTAAAGAAAATCAAAACGGAAAAAGCGCTGCTTAAAAAGAATGCAAGATAGGCCCTTTTGTTTCTCGTGACGTTTTTATAAGCGAACTGAAGAAAGGTCATTTGCGTTTCCCCCCAGCATAGATAGCACATCGAGAATTTGTTCATAAAATACTTGGCGGTTTTCTCCGCGGTAAATCTCATTAAACAGTTCGCCGTCTTTTATAAAGATGACGCGGCGGCAGTAGCTTGCCGCAACAGGATCGTGGGTCACCATCAAAGCCGTGACATGATCATCCTGATTCAGGCTCTGCATCGTTTCCATGACGTCTTTTGACGCTTTGGAATCAAGGTTGCCCGTCGGTTCATCGGCCAGGATGAGTGACGGCTTATGAATGACCGCTCTTGCGATGGCGGCACGCTGGCGCTGTCCTCCGGATACTTCAAACGTCCGTTTGTTGAGCAGGTTTTCGATACCGAGCTTTGCCGCGATGCCTTGCAGTTTTTCTTCCATTACAGATGGTGCTTCTTTTTCAAGCGTTAACGGCAGCATGATATTTTCACCGATTGTCAGCGTGTCCAGAAGGTTGAAATCCTGAAACACAAATCCGAGCTGCTTGCGGCGGAAATGAGCGAGCTTTGTCCGCTTCAGGCGATGCGGGTTTTCTCCGTGAATCAGGATATCGCCTGAATCCGGACGGTCGATCGTTGAAATGATATTCAAAAGCGTTGTTTTCCCGGACCCGGACGGCCCCATCACCGCCGTAAACTCGCCTTCTTCTATTGAAAATGAAATTTGCTTTAAGGCTTGATAGGATACTTGTCCTTTATAAGTTTTATTTATATGTTTGACTTCAAGCATATTCGCCATGAGAATCCTCCTTATGGTTTTATTCTTGTTGATCTGGGCTGCTTTCATGTAGTGCCGGGACGTTCAACATAAAAATCCCCTTGACATAAATCCATGTTATCAAGGGGAAACAAAGCGGGCTATGTTGTTTTCTTAACGCAGCCTTACATTTTTGTAAGAAATGAAAATCGAACTGATGTCCCTTCACCGGGAGACGAGCTGATGTCCACAGTATGATTGAGCTTACTTGTAATTTCTTTGACGAGATGGAGGCCGATTCCCGTAGATTCTTGGTAACGCCGCCCGTTTTCACCGGTGTAATAAGGGTCAAATACCCGCTTGATGTCTTGCGAGGGAATCCCGACGCCGTAATCTTTGACTTCAAGCACCGTCCTGTCTTCATCGCGGAAGACATTCAGCTCAAGTCTGTCACTCTTGCCCGCTGAATACTTGACCGCATTTGTGACCACTTGGCCGATCGCAAATTTGAGCCATTTTGCATCGGTGTAAATCTGATGATCATCGCAAACGTTCATTTTCGGATAAACGCGATATTGAATAAAAAATCGTTTATAGCTTTGAATAACTGATTGAAGAAGCTCGGACAGGGAAACCGCTTCAATTTTAAAATCCCGTTCAAACAGGTCGAGCCTTGAAGAATAAAGAAGCGTCTCCAGCCCGAATTCAATCTGCCGGACTTCTTTTTTGATTTGTTCAAAAACGGGCTCATCCTCTTCCTGAATGATTAAATTAATGACCGACAGCGGCGTCTTTACTTGATGCACCCATTGATTCATATACGTCACCCGCGCGTCAAGCTTGGCTTCGGTCTCATGGAGCTTCTGGTGCTGAAGCCGGATCAGCTCCATCTGCTTTTCATACAGCTCTGAACAAAACACTGAAGAACCGAGATACGGGATGTCCGTCCCTTCCTGTCCTGAACTGAGCCAATGATACACGCCGCGGTCTTTGTACCAGCGATAGGCAAGATAACCCGCCAAAATAAGAAGCTGCACGCCCAATATGTAAAACAAGTGAGAAAAAGAATGAAGACCCGCAAACCAGTAATAAAAAAAGACAAACAGCCCTTGAAGGAGAAAAAGCAGAATCAGCACTGCATGAGACCGGAGAAACAGCTTCATGACAGCGCCCTCAGCTGGTAGCCTTCGCCCCGCACCGATTCAATCGAAACAGGCGCATTCAGCTCCCGCAGTTTTTTCCTGAGCCTCGTGATATACACGTTAAGTGTATTATCATCGACGAAAATGTCGGTGTCCCACGCTTTTTCCATGAGCCGGTCTCTTCCCGTCACCTTTTCTCCCCGCTCCAGCAGCACTTCCAAAAGCTTACTTTCTTTTTTAGAAAGCTCGCTTTTTTCTTCATGAAAGCGCAGTTCAAACCGTTCCACAAAGAGCTGCACGCCGGCATATTCAACCACTTTCTCCCCCTGTTTTGCGGCGTACTCTCCGTATGCCCTGCGGATCTGGCTTTTGATTTTCGCCAGCACAATATCGTAGGAAAACGGTTTTTCGATATAATCGTCTCCGCCGTTTTCAATCGCCATCACCTGATCCATTTCCCCGCTTCTGGCTGAAATGAAAATGATCGGGCTTGTGGAGTGCTGGCGGATCTGGCGGCACCAATAATAGCCGTCATAGGACGGTAGGTTGATATCAAGCAGCACCACATCAGGCTTTTCTCGCAAAAAGACATCAAGAACAGCCGTGAAATCCGCGGCGACCACGGTTTGGTATCCGTATTTTTCAAGATAATTCTGCAATAGTCCGCGAATGTCTTCACTGTCTTCCACAATCATGATTTTATTCAAACTGAACCACTCCCGTTTCTTACACTGCTGCCATCATCATAATCGTTTCGGGGGTACGGACGCAACACCGCACAAAAAACCGCCATCTCGGCGGTTTCAGGTCTCTTCAGCCGACCTGCTGCTTAGCTGCTTTACCGGCTGATCCGAACTCTCTCATTTTGCTTCGCACTGTCTCTTCCACGGCTCCAATGCCGGGTGTCATATAGCCGCGCGGTTCGTACAGATCGCTGTTTTCCTGAAACATGCGGCGTGTTTCGTTTGTCCAGGCTACCATACATTCCGTATTGATATTGACCTTCGCGTGGCCGAGCGTGATGGCTTTTTTGATCTGATCCCGCGGAATCCCGGATGCCCCGTGAAGAACGAGGGGAATATCAGTCATGCGGGAGATAGCCTCCATTTCCTTAAATCCGAGATTCGGCTCACCCTGATATTTGCCGTGTACAGAGCCGAGGGCAGCGGCTAGCGCGTCGATATTGGTTTCTTTGACGATCCGCTCACATTCCGTGATATCGGCATAGCGGACCCCGCCGACCAGCCCGTCTTCCATTCCTCCGACCGTGCCGACTTCGGCTTCTACTGACACACCGTACTTTGCGGCATAATCGGTGACTTCTTTTGTCATCGCGATATTCTCGTCAATCGGCTGATGAGAGCCGTCAATCATCACTGAGCTAAATCCGGCATCAATTGCCTGTCTGCAGCGTTCCGCACTGCTTCCGTGATCAAGATGAAGCACCACGGGAACGGTAATCGCCATTTCCTCCATTAACGCGCCGACCATGGCGGCAATCGTTTTAAATCCGCCTAAATAGTCGACAAGGCGATCGGAAGCCGCGGCGATGACTGGTGATTGCTCCTTTTGCGCCGCCTGCAAAATCGCCTTCGTCCACTGCAGGCCGTTGATATTAAACTGTCCGATCGCGTATTGCTCCCGCTTTGCATCTTCAAGAAGCTCTTTCATCGATACAAAAGCCATGTTCACCCCTCCTTTATCAATTACATGCTGAAATATTTTGATACCGCATCAATTGTAGTTTCTTTCGCTGTTTGAATTGTTTCTTCCGCACTGAGCTTATAGTATTCAGGCCGGAACAGCTCAACGGATACCACCTCAGAGAAGCCGATTTCCTTGAGGGCTGATAAGTGGGCATCCAAGTCAATCGCCCCTTGGCCGGGCCATACGCGATCTTCATCCGTTAAAAAGCCGATTGGGAAATCTTCCGTATCGTCAATATGATAAATAAAGATTTTCTTCCCGTCCGCCTGCTTTAAGCTTTCAATATTTGATCCCATCGCATGGAAGTGGAAGCTGTCAAAGACAAGCCCGACATTGTCGCGGCTGACAGTATTGATGATGTCATACGCCTGTTCAAACGTATTGACCGTACATTGCGGGTGGCCGACAAACTCAAGGGCGATTTTTACGCCGTACGGTTCGGCGATATCAGAAAGCTCAGTCAGAACCTCTACACAGCTCTTTTTGATCTCTTCTTTTAAAATTTTCTGCTCCGTCACAAGCGGAACGGCCACCACATATTTCACACCGAGGGTTTTGCAGGTTTCCATCATGCCCTTAAATTCAGCAATGATCTCCTGATAGCCCTTTTCATCACGGTTATTGAAGAAAACGAGTGCGTTTAAGGCAAGCGGTTTAATGTGATGGGTTTGAAAGTATTCCGCAAGATCGGCCAATGAATGGTCTTTTAAGTACTCCGGCAGCTTATCCATTGTGCGGATTTCAATATAATCATAGCCATGCTTTTCGCATAGCTCTAAATCCTGTTTAAGATTTGAGTTTTCCAATGTTGTTGCTTCATTGAAACACAGTTTCATGTCAGACTCCCCCATCTGCGTTTTAGATATGAAGGGAGTTCGGCAGGGAGGCTGTTCGCCATATCCCGCCGAACTCCATGCTCAGCTTATGCCAGACCTAATTCTTCTTTCATTTTTTTAAGCATAAATCGGCTTGATTCATCCGCTCTTTCGTCTACCCAAGCAAATACGGCATTCGTCGCAATTCCGTCGAACTTCATCTCTCTCAGCTTTCTGAAAATCGTATCAAAATCAACCTCGCCTTGACCAATGTCCAAATGCTGGTGAACCGTTACTTTCGCGTCAGGCGGATTGACGATGTAGCGCAGGCCGTGAGCCGCTTTATGATTAAAGGTATCTGCAAATAAAACATGTGTGAGACGGTCGCCGGCTTCGTCAAACATTGTCGCGATATCTCCTTTTCCGTCATCATAGAAGAACGTATGCGCAGTCGAGTAGACAAGGTTGATCCAGTCCTTGTCGAGCGCGCGGATCATATCCATCGCACCTTTGTGCGTTTCGATAAAATCGTACGGATGGGCTTGAAGATTGAGTTTAATGCCTTCTTTTTCAAAGACTGGCAGAAGCTCATCCATGGATTTGATAAATTTTTCTTCGCTTGTTAAAGGATCATATTTTGAACCGCTGAATTCACTGTTCATCAAATCCACTTCAAGTTCAACCGCAATTTCGATCGCCCTTTTCCAGTTGCGCACCGCAGCCTGGCGGCGGTCTTCTTCAGGACCCGCCCAGTGGTAAAGCGGAAGGAGTGATGAAAGCTTAACACCTGTATCCCTTAAAAGCCGCTTTAATTGTTTGATCTTTGCTGAATCGACTTTCGGATATTTATAGAATGGACAAAAATCCTCGCGGGGGGAAAGTTCAATATATTCATAGCCAAGCTCCGCCGTTTTATAGACCATTTCCTCCAACGTTAAATCATCTCGATACATCGATGGATCCAATGCTAATTTCATTTTTTTCACTCCTCCATATTCCTAGTTTTCCACTGTTGTAAAGGATTGATAGAATTCAGGTTTTTCCTTCAAATCAACCTTTTCTTTTTGTCCAGATTCCTGGGCTTTTACACACGCGTCAGTCGTAACGGCAGCAATATAGCCGTCCCAAGCCGTCGGCCCGCTGACTTCGCCTTTTTTCCGGATCGAATCAATGAAGTCTTGGATTTCCACATCGTACGCATCCACAAAGCGTCTCTGCCAATCCATCAGGATATTTGTGCTGAATTTGCCTTCTTTTCTCATGCTGATGCTTGATGGTTCAGGAAGCTTGATGATGCCGTCTTCTCCAACGATCTCACATTGAATGTCATAGCCGTATTTACAGTTCACATAGATCTCAGCATTGATGACGATACCGCCTTTTGTTTCAATGACTACGATTTGCGGATCTTTTAAGTGCGGCAGGGCATTTTTTGATTTTTTCGGATAGATGACTTGAACGGACTCGTAGTCATCATTGACGAGCCAGTGCAGCACATCAATTTCATGAACAAGTGTATCGACAACGGCCATATCCGTTGTATAGTTATCAGCTACACTTGGGTTGCGGTGCGCGCAGTGAATCATAAGCGGCTCGCCGATGACATTGTTGTCGAGCGCCTCTTTCAGCTGTACGTAACCGCTGTCATAACGGCGCATAAAGCCGACTTGAACGAGGCGTTTCCCCGTTTTCATTTCCTCTTCAACGATGCGCATGCATCCTTCAGCAGTTGTCGCAAGCGGCTTTTCACAGAACACATATTTCTGGGCTTTAATGGCTTTCAGCACACTCGATTCGTGCGCAGGCCCCCAGCTTGTCACTAGGACAGCGTCTACATTTTCAGCTGCCAGAAGGCTGTCATCATCAGGATATACTGCTGCGTTTAATTGGTAGTGCTCAACGACGTTCTGTGCGGCTTCTTGATTCACATCCGTTACAGCTACAATTTCTGCGCCGGACAGTTTGTTTGTGATGCGGTTAATATGTTCTTTTCCGATTGCTCCAGTTCCAATTACGCCAATACGTAAACTCATTGACAGCCACTCCTTCTGTTAGTTACATCATTTTGCTTTCAGTTTCTTGCTTTACTTGGCTCCGAGGAGATCCGTAGAGTTCCTCTTGAATTTGTTCAAGCGACTTGCCAGATGTATTCGGCGCGAAAAGAAGCCCGATCATCATGCTGGCCGTCACACACCCGAGGAGAATTGCAGCCATCGTTCCAATGCCGAAATGGCTGATAATCATTGGGACAAACAGACTCCAAATCCCTATTGAGATACGAACAAGAAAAAACATCAGTCCTTGTGCGGAAGCACGGTATTGAGTAGGGAAAATTTCGCTGGCCCATAATTGATAGTTCGCCTGCTGGCCGGCTCCGTTATTGATCCCCATCACCACGATAAACAGAAGCAGGACCGGCATTCCTTCAACCGGGAGCAGAAACAGCGTCCAGCCGATGACGGCCATAAAAGCAGCGATTCCAAAAACCGTTTTTCTATATTGATCTGCAAAGGGCATAAAAATCAGAGCGACCCCAAGGCCGGTAAAGATAAACAGACCCATTTGCAAAAGATTTGCCATGTTGGCAGATACCCCGCCGACCTGCTGATAAATGTAAGGCATAAAGAAGCCCATAACGCCGGCGGCTAAGTTCCAAACCAAGTACACACCCATTAAAAACAGGATGCTTTTTACATACTTAGGCTTGAGCAAATCAAAATACGAGGTTTTGTGTAATACAGCCGGCTTCTCTGCCGCCTGTATGTCTGCGGGCTTATTTTTCTGCTGCCACGCGTCTGACTCAGGAAGCCTGATTCTGAGGACGTACGTAATCAGCGCAATCACCAGCAGATGAGCAAACACAATTTTATTTCCCAACAGACCTAAATCACCGACCAACACAGAGAGAAGCAGAACGGCGACTGCCCCTGCGGCCCACGCAACCTGTGCCACGCCGCAGTGGCGAGCCCGGTTTTTCTTAGGCGCGTTTTCCGCGATGATCGTCCATGAGGCGGTGATATCAGCGCCAACTGATAGCCCGATAATCATGTAACCGCTTAACAGCATGGGGAAGTTAACACTAAACAGGACGAAACAAATCCCCAGCGCATAAATCAGCATGCTGTTCGTATAAACAGCTTTTCTCCCGACTTTATCCGCCAAAAATCCGCCGAGCAAAGCGCCGACAGCGGCAGAGATGGCATTCGCGCTCAACGCGCCGAGCAATCCGATTTGGGTATCTGACAGCTTCAGGTAACTGACCCATAACGATAAACCAGCAGATCCAGCCACAATCGAACCGGCATCAATGTAGTTAGCCAATGCTGCCGCGATTGTCCGTTTATTGAAGGCCGAATCTGCATTGGTATTGCCCATATATCCAGTCCCCATTACGCCAGATCCAGCAACTGCTCATCAATATAGTTTCTCGCGATCAATGCATACTCAAGCGGGTTTGCGACATCGGGGTCCTGTTCAGCTTCAATGACAATCCATCCGGAATAATTGTGTTTTAACAGCAGCTGATATACGTCTCTAAAATCAATGCAGCCGTCACCGGGAACCGTAAACATGCCTTGTAAAAACGCTTGCTGAAACGATTTCCCTTCGAGTTTGCATTTTTCCATGACATTCAGCCGGGCATCTTTAAAATGGACATGTTTAATGCGATCGATATGCTTTTTCAGCATGCCCATGTAGTCGCCGTCAGAAATATATGCATGGCCCGTATCGTAGAGGAGGTGCACATGTGCAGGGTCTGTTCCCTCCATCAGGCGGTCCACTTCAGCCGCTGTTTGGACGCCGGTGCCGAGATGGTGATGATATACCAGCTTTAAGCCATGCTGATCGGCAATTTTCCCAAGATGATTTAATCCTTCACAAAGCCGTTCCCATTCCTCATCAGTAAAATGCGGCTTCTCTGTGAACACGTTTTTCTCCAGACTTTGCACGCTGTAGGTTTGTTCAGAGACAACTGCGACATCTGCATTGACTTGCTGCAAATACTCACAATGCAGGGTAAATGCCTTCGCCGCTTCACCAAGTCCGTCACGCAAAATAAAACTGCTGAACCATTTTCCCGCAATGCGTAAATTCCGAAGCTTAAGCTCTTTATTAAGAATGGAAGGCTCGGGGAAAAAGCCCCCGACTTCCGTACCTTGAAAACGCGCGACAACAATATCACTTAACAAATGCTGAAGTGTATTTCCCGCTCCGATTTCAGGCATATCATCATTCCGCCACCCAATGGGAGCGATCCCCCACAGGATTTCATGTTTGCCCATCATGATGCCTCCCCTCTAATACTGCTTAGCAGATTCGAGCATGTTCTCTTTTGCTTCATATGCTTTTTGAACGCTTTCTTGTTCAGATACCTCAGCCACTCCGACATGCCACCAGCTGTCATAGCCGTCAGTCATTGTTTTTGGCAGCACTTTCATTTCAATCAACGTTGATACGTCTTGTTTCTTCGCATCCTCTAACGCCGCTTTTAACTCTTCTACTGTGTTAGCACGGTACGTTTTCGCGCCGTAACCCTCAGCGACTTTCGCGTAATCGACATTCAAGATTTGGTTGTCATCTGTGCGGAACTCACAGTAGTAGCTGCCGCTTCCGTGGTCCATTTGCAGGTTGTTGATACATCCGAATCCTGAGTTGTCAAAGAGCAGCACATTGATCTTCTTGTTATACTGAATCGCTGTGATCAGTTCGGAATGAAGCATCAGGAAGCTGCCGTCTCCGACAATCGTATACACTTCTCTGTCTGGGTGAGCCAATTTAAGCCCCAGTGTTCCGGACACTTCATAGCCCATGCAGGAATATCCGTACTCCAGGTGATACGTATTCGGGACATTGGAGTGCCACAAACGCTGCAAATCTCCCGGGAGAGAGCCTGCCGAACAGATAATCACGCTGTCTTCAGGAATGGTCTCGTTAATCGTCAGCAATGCCGTTGTTTGCGGAAGCTCGGTATTCAACGCATCAGCGTACTCGTTTAGAATCTCTTGAGAGAAATGATGTTTGATTTCCGGATCAAAATCTTCCCGTTTAAATGTCACTTTGCTGAGGCGTTCGCGTTCAGCGAGCCATTCGTCCTTCAGCTCTTGAATCGTTGAGCCGAATTCACTCTTATAGCCTTCAAGCAGGCCGTGCAGTTTGCCAAGCGTCACTTTCGCATCCGCCACCACTTGGAACGCATCGAGTTTATACGCCTGCATTCGGCTGACATTGATGTTCAGAAACTTCGCTTTATCAAAATCAAAAGCGGTCTTAGAGGATGTCGCAAAATCCGTATATCTTGTGCCGATACCGATAATCAAATCAGCCTGGCGGGCCGCCTTATTTGCCGCGAGTGTTCCTGTGATGCCCATTCCGCCCAAGTTGTTCGGAAAATCAGCTTCCACAGTCGATTTGCCTGCCTGTGTTTCAACCAGCGGAATGTCACAGGCCTCAGAAATGGCGATTAATTCATCGCGCGCACCGGAATATTTCGCGCCTCCACCTACGAGGATCACAGGGTTTTTGCTGGCTTTAATCAGCTCCGCCGCACCTAGAAGCTCACGCTCGCTCGGCTGCATGCGATCAATATAGTGAACCCGTTTGACGAAGAAACTTTCATCGAAATCGTACGCTTCGCCTTCCACATCCTGAGAAATGCAAATGGTCGCCGGACCCGCTTTTGCCGGATCAGTCATGACTTCAAAAGCGCGAAGCAAGCTGCTCATCAGCTGCTCAGGGCGTGTAATGCGATCCCAGTATCTCGATACAGGCTTCAATGCATCGTTTGTTGTAACCGCCGCACTGTACTCTTGCTCCATTTGCTGCAGTACAGGGTCGGGCTGTCTTGTCGCAAATGTATCTGCCGGAATGAAGAGAACAGGAATATTATTTGCCAATGCAGTGCCGGCTGCCGCCACTAAGTTGGCCGCTCCCGGTCCGACAGATGTTGAGACCGCGTAAATTTTTCTTCTCAGCATTTGCTTGCTGTACGCCATTGCGGCATGCGCCATTCCCTGTTCATTTTTCCCTTGGTACACTTTTAAATGGCCAGCATCCTGCTCAAGCGCCTGCCCAATCCCTAAAACATTTCCATGACCGAAAATCGTGAAAATCCCTTCTACGAAAGGCTCTTCCTTGCCATCAATATGGATGTACTGCTGGTTTAAGAATGTAATCAGCGCTTGTGCTGTTGTTAAGCGAATTTTCTTCCCCACAAACGATCCCACCTTTACTCGATCTTTTTCAATTATGACTGTGCTTCAATAAGCTGAGCGATTTCATCCGCCGTCGGCATGGCTTCCGATGAGCTGTGCTTGCTGACAACAATGGAGGCTGACGCGCTGCCGTATTTCAATGCCGTTTCAATGTCTTTGCCGCTGACAAGTCCGTAGATAAAGGCCGAAGCATACGAGTCACCGGCTCCGAAGGTTTTCAGAACTTTTGTCTTGTACGCTTGGGCGCGGAAGACTTCGCCGGATTTGCTGTATGCGTACGAGCCTTCTACGCCATGCTTGATGACGACGAGGTCGGCTGAATGATCAAATAAATAATTGACAGACTCTTCATTGCTGCCGCCTGTGCGGTTTTCCATGACATCGAATTCATCCCGTGTTCCGATGACGATATCGGACTGCTCAGCGACCAAAGAATAGTAAACAGCTGTTTCATCGGCTGACTGCCATGTATATGGGCGATAATCCAGTTCGAACACGACTTTTACCTGGTGCTTTTTCGCATATTGAACGGCTTTTAACACCGCTTCCCGTGACGGGCTTTTAGCGAGCGCTGTCCCGGAAACGAGCAGCATTTTCGCATTTGCGATGTAGTCCTCGCTTACCTCTGAAGGCTCAAGATAAAGATCGGCCACGTCATCGCGGTACATTAAGATACTGCATTCTTCCGGGCTCAGAATTTCAGTAAATGCGAGACCGGCTTTATGCCCTTCCTTATCAACGACCATTTGCGTTGTGTCTACGCCGTTTTTTCTCATATAGGACTCTATGAATCTGCCATGCTGGTCATCTGGAATTTTGCCGATAAAGCCCGCTTTTAAGCCGAGCTTTGAGCTGCCGATTGCGATATTCGCAGGCGAACCGCCGACGTATTTCGAAAATGTCATCGTTTCTTCCATTGGGCGATTGTATTCAACCGCGTTCAGATCAATACACGCCCGGCCGATGGCAACAATATCAAAGTCCTTCTCTTCATTGAATGTATACTTCATCGTAAACAGCCACTCCTCACTTGTTAGCGTTCTAAAATCCACTCATGAGCCGGATCATTATAAAACTTCCATTTTCGTGTCGGTCCTGCCATGACATTTAAATAGTAGGACGTATATCCGTCCGGCACACCTACCGGGTGATATCCCGCAGGAACGATGACAACGTTTTCATTTTCTACAGTCATTGTCTCGTCAATGGAGCGGTCATCTGTGTAAACGCGCTGAAATACAAAGCCTTGGCCCGGATCTAATTCATGGTAGTAGGTTTCTTCCAAGAAGGATTCCTCCGGCAGGTTGTCTTGATCGTGTTTATGAGGCGGGTAGCTGGACCAGTTTCCGCTGTCTGTATACACTTCAACCACTAAGAGGCTGTTAGCTGAAGGATCTGAATCCGGAAGAATGTTGTGAACGGTCCGTTTGTTGGAAAACTTTCCGCGATGTTCAATCCCGTTGTCTTCCGCCTTGATCAGCTTTGTCGGAAGCTGTTTCTCTGATGGCGAATAGCAAAGCGCCACTCGCGCATCACGCTCTGCCGTAATCTCAAAGGCACGGTCATTGGAGATATAGACGCTGTCTGTCGGTTTTCTCTCAAATACGCTTTCACGCGTACCGATATGTTCAAACGTAGATTCATGATCCGTCACTGTGATTTTTCCTGTCACTGCCACAATGCAGATTTCTTGTTTTTTCAATTCTTCTGTATAGCTTGAACCGGATGAGAGTTCTAACACTTTGAACTCTACATAGGTAAGATCTGAGTTTGATTTCGTTACTTCATGCACAAGCTTGACGCCTTTTGATACTTCATTCGACTGCGGCTTACGCAACAAATGACTCATGGTTAAGCCCTCCTCTTTCTATGGTAAGCATGAGTCCGAACAGCGCAGAGACACGCCGTTCGGCTGTTCGTCGTTTAGTTAAAATCAGGTGCCGGGTATCTTGCTGTCACCACTTTTTTACGCGTGTAGAAGTCAACGCTGTCTTTACCGTTCGCGTGCAGCGTTCCGAAGAAGGAAGACTTCCAGCCGGAGAATGGGAAGAATGCCATCGGTGCCGGCACACCCAGGTTGATGCCGAGCATTCCCGCGTCAATATTTTCACGGAAGTAGCGGATGGCATTCGAATTGGATGTGAACAGGCAGGCGCCATTCGCAAATTCAGACTTGTTGGCAATCTCAATGGCTTCTTTCAGGTTTTTCACACGAATGACGGATAGGACGGGAGCAAAGATTTCATCTTTCCAGATCGTCATCTCTGTTGTGACATTATCGAAGATTGTCGGGCCGACAAAGTAGCCGTCGTCAGACACATTTTCACGTCCGTCACAAACGAGTCTCGCGCCTTCTTCCAGCCCTTTTTCAATGTAGCTGAGCGTGCGTTTCTTGTTGTCCTCACGAATAACCGGTCCCAAGAACACGCCGTCATCAAGGCCGTTTCCGATTTTAATCTCAGCGGCTTTTTCCTGAAGCTTCGCCATGAATTCATCAGCGATACCTTCTTCAACTGTCACAACCGCACAAGCCATGCAGCGTTCTCCGGCTGAACCGAAGGCTGCTCCGATGATGTTTGTGATCGTGTCTTCGAGATTCGCATCATTCAGGACAATCGTGTGGTTTTTCGCGCCTGTCAGAGATTGAACACGTTTTAAGTTTTCGCTTCCTTTTTTGTAGACGTATTCACCGACCGGCTTTGAGCCTACGAATGAAATCGCTTTAATTTCAGGATGCTCGAGGATGCCATTCACAACGTCATGCGCACCGTATACGACGTTGAAAACACCTTTTGGAAGGCCCGCTTTTTCAAACAGCTCAACCAATTTCTCCGTTAACAGCGGCGTACGCTCAGACGGCTTTAAAATAAATGTGTTGCCGAGTGCAATGGCCATTGGGAACATCCAGCAAGGAACCATCATCGGGAAGTTAAATGGTGCGATTCCGCCGACAACTCCAATCGGGTAGCGGTAGTTCGCCGCTTCTACATCCGTCGCAATAGAAGCAAGTGAGTCACCCATCATCAGAGAAGGCGCGCCTGCCGCGAACTCAACGTTTTCAATCCCGCGTCCCACTTCTCCCAGAGCTTCTTTTGTGTTTTTGCCGTTTTCGATGGTAATCAGATGAGCAAGTTCTTCTTTATGCTGAGACAGCAGCTGCTGGAAGTTAAATAGAATTCTCGCACGGCGCGGAACCGCCACTTTCGACCATGTTTTAAATGCCTCACCTGCTGTTTGAGCCGCGTAATCAATATCTTCTTTTGTAGAAATCGGCACTTGGCACAGCACTTCTTTCGTAGCCGGATTGATAACGTCTTCATATTGATCCGTTTTGCTTTCAACCCATTCACCGTTGATATAGTTTTTTAATTTTCTGATTTCTGCCATTCTTATTGCCTCCTTCATTAGTAAACACATACACTTGTATGGATGGTTCAGGATAGATTCATAAGATAACAATTAAACGCTTTCAAAAAAACAAAAAATCAATGGTTAGATACACTTTTTATGTAAGCAACCATATCATCACTGAAATCACACACAACAGGTTACTTCTTGGTCATTTCTTGGTTATATTCTAATCGTATAATACCCATAAGTCAATCATAAACACTACATTTTTTCATTATTTTTATTATACTAATCTTTCAGTAATGCAAGAGACCGCCTGGAAGTCCAGCGAATCTTGCAAAAGATACATACCAATGTTATCATTTTTTAAGCAACTATTGATTAACTTTTGGTTTTTATTATATATTTACATTACTTTAAGATTCAAGAAGGAGTTTTTTGTATGAAATTGATGCGGATACAGGAAATGGAGGAGTACATTTTATCGCATGGCACTGTTTCCTTAGATGAGCTGTGCCAGGTTTTCAATGTCTCAAAAAACACAGTCAGACGCGATATCAACAAGCTGACGGAAAAGGGTGCGATCGAAAAAGTATACGGCGGCGTAACATCAATTGAGAAAACCGCACTTGTTCCTTTTGAGAATCGCACCATCCAGCACCAAGATGAGAAAACAAAAATTGCCCATTATGCTTCCCGGTTTATTGAAGACCATGACTTAATCTTCATTGACTCAGGAACAACGACCAAATCGATTCTCGATACGCTTGATCCGAACAAAAATGTCACCATTTTAACCAACAGCTTGGACATTATCAATGCGGCATCTGCTATGAAGAATATCAACTTAATCATTATCGGAAACAACTATAAAAGAAAAACACGCTCCTTTGTCGGCATGGATGATCCGGGCACTTTGGAGAAGTACAATATCAATAAAGCCTTTATGTCTGCAACCGGAACAACACTGACACACGGACTGACCAATTCGGACCTGCTCGAGTATGACATTAAAAAGAGGATTTCTGAAAAAGCGAAAGAAGTGTATTTATTGGCCGACCATTCAAAATTCGGAAAATCAACGCTGCTGACCTATGCGCCCTTTGACAGACTGCACTGTATTGTGACCTCTCAGCCGTTAGATGACGAGTACACGCAGTACTGCCATGAGCACCAAATCGGCATTCATCTGGCCTAACGTTTACAATAGTGTTGAGAGTCTTTCATCAATTTTATTCCAGGAGGTAGATCATGAAAAAAGCAACGCTCGGAAAATCAGACTTGCAGGTATTCCCTATCGGATTAGGAACAAATGCTGTCGGAGGACATAACCTCTACCCGAATCTGAATGAAGAAACCGGAAAAGAATTGGTTCGCGAGGCCATTCGTAATGGCGTGACCATGTTAGACACTGCTTATATTTATGGCATCGGCCGTTCGGAAGAGCTAATTGGTGAAGTGCTGCGCGAGTTCAATCGTGAAGATGTCGTCATTGCCACAAAAGCCGCGCACAGAAAAGAAGGAAATGACTTTGTTTTTGATAATTCGCCTGAGTTTCTGAAAAAATCAGTTGATGAAAGCCTGAAACGTTTGAATACCGATTATATCGATCTGTTCTACATTCACTTTCCGGATGAACATACGCCGAAGGATGAAGCGGTTAACGCACTGTATGAAATGAAGCAAGCCGGAAAAATCCGTTCCATCGGTGTCTCCAATTTCTCTCTGGAACAGCTGAAGGAAGCCAACAGAGACGGTTTGGTCGATGTGCTTCAAGGTGAATACAACCTGTTAAACCGTGAAGCGGAAACAACCTTCTTCCCGTATACGAAGGAACACAATATTTCATTCATCCCTTACTTCCCGCTTGTATCAGGATTACTGGCCGGAAAATATACGGAAGATACGACGTTCCCTGAAGGAGACCTGCGAAACGAACAGGAACACTTCAAGGGCGAGCGTTTCAAAGAAAATATCAGAAAGGTCAACAAACTGGCGCCGATTGCTGAAAAGCACAACGTGGACATCCCTCACATCGTATTGGCTTGGTATTTGGCAAGACCGGAAATTGATATTTTAATCCCTGGAGCAAAACGTGCCGATCAGCTGATTGATAACATCAAAACAGCCGATGTAACGCTTTCTCAAGAGGATATTTCGTTTATTGATAAGCTGTTCGCATAATAAGAAAACAGCCTTCTCCATAGGGAAGGCTGTTTTTTTGCCCATAAATTGGTTTGATTTTGATACAAAACTTACAAAAAGAGCCATGAATCCGATAAAATAAAGGTAGTTTATCTCAGAAAGAAAGTGATGAAAAAAGCTAAACATGATATGAAAGATTGATATGATTCAAACCAGAAATAACGGGCCGTTGCGGTCTATGGAGGAAACAGAATGAAACTGAAATATGTTAAAGCCTTAGTTGCAGTGACCGTTGCTTTAGGTGTACTGCTGCCATCAGCCATTTCTCATGCAAAAAGTTTTAGCGGCCGCTCCTCATCCAGTCACAGCAGCCGAAGTTCAAGCTCGTCATACAGCGGAAGCTATAAATCCAGCCCGAAATCAAGCTACAGTTCAGGATCAAGCTCTTCAAGCAAAAAGTCCAAAACGTCTGATGATTCATCATCATCGATTTCGCTGAAAAAGAAATCTTCCGAAAAGACAAGCTCATCAAGCTCTAAAAAATCGTCAGGCACGTTTTCCGGCGCCACATCAAAAGTAAGCGGAAAGACATACAGCGGAAAAACATCTAAAGCTTATGTTGGCGGACGTTATGTTTCAGTGAATCATTATTACAATGCAGGATTCTCGCCATCAGGATGGTTTGGCTATTATAGCGGATTCACAACGAGTATGTTCATGATCAGCATGATGCACCCTTGGGGTTACACCTATCATCCAGTCGGGGGCCCAGGCTATGTTTCTTATGGCGCTTCACCCATTGCCTGGATCGTTGATGTCATTGCTTTGATCATTATTTTAATCATTGTCATCGCACTGATTCGCGCATTTAAAACACCGAAGACGTACAGAAGGAGCTTTTAGGTCATGAAGTTAGTATTAAATGAGCAAGAAATTGTAGACGGGATTTGTGTGTATATTTCTAATGAAGAAGAGATTTACCCTGAGGACGTTGAAGTAAAAGAGCTGTCTTACAACAAGCGTACAGGATTCTTCGCTGAAGCTAAATATGGCCTGCATCACAAGCAGCTTGAGTCAGATGACATTTCAGAAGGCATTATTCAGTTCTTAGAGGAATACCACAACTTCAATCCAGACGTTACCGTCGTTGAATTGCAATTTGATAAGAAAAAAGGATTCTCCGCCTTGGTTTTCGTCAACGAGGGTGAAGAATAAAAATGTCCTAATCAGAACCTTACTCCGGGCGAGTAAGGTTTTTTTATGATGTTTTTTGAAATGCAGGTACAGAAACGGCTGTTTCCGGTCATGGGAGACGCACCATCCCTAATGATCAGCAGACTGCCTGACAGATAAAATGGGAAAAAGCCTCCTTTTACTCATATCCTTGCGTGAAAAAGGTTTTGGCGCTTACAATGATTTTGAAAGGAATGATTACATTGGCAAATGCTCAATTCCCTCTTATCACACAAAACCTTTCTCTCGATCTCGTTAATACTGAAATCATAAGCTATGATAAACGGCACGATCTCATCCAGTCAGAAAAAGATCTGATGGCATGGTTTGAAATAATGGGAGAAACTGCTCCTTTTCTCAGGTCTTTTACGCTGCAGCAAGTCCAAGAACAATTGCAACGGATTCATCAATTCCGCGCTGAGCTGAGAAAACATTTTGAGAGTATCGCCGAAGGCAGTAAACCTTCTCTAGCTTTTATCGCTTTCCTGCAAGATCAAATCGCCGCCGCTCCTTTTTCTTATCAAATCTTAGATGACAAACTTGCCCGCATTCCGAATGGAAAACCAGATGATTCTATTTTATCGCTTATCGCTTACGATGCATTATGGCTGATTCATACAAAAGAAATCCAACAGCTGAAACGGTGCGCAAACGAAAAGTGCATTTTGCTTTTTCTTGATAAAACAGGAAGGCGAAAATGGTGCTCCATGAAGATATGCGGCAACAGACAAAAAGTCTCACGCCATCATAAAAAAGTCAATAATGAGTAAAAATCCGTTCCCCAGAGAACGGTTTTTTATCGAAATCAAAACTAACCATTAAAAATAAAAATGTTTCAAATCGATTAGGAGAAGGGTACTAATCTATTAACTTTGTTACACATCGTACATACTCATTGGCTCAAAGACTGAGGAGGAACATTTGTGAAGACAAACACAAGGAAATATATGATCTACTTTTTCGGCGCTTTAGGGGGGCTGCTTTACGGTTACGATACGGGCGTTATCTCGGGAGCGCTGCTGTTTATCAACAATGATATCCCTTTAACAACACTGACAGAAGGATTGGTTGTCAGCATGCTGCTCCTCGGCGCGATTTTCGGTTCCGCCTTAAGCGGCACGTGCTCCGATCGCTGGGGCAGGAGAAAAGTCGTATTTGTTTTATCCATCATTTTTATCGTCGGGGCGCTTGCTTGTGCATTTTCTCAAACCATTACCATGCTGATCACGTCTCGGGTCATTCTCGGCTTGGCCGTAGGCGGTTCAACGGCGCTGGTGCCTGTATATCTTTCAGAAATGGCACCGACAAAAATCCGCGGAACACTCGGCACGATGAACAATTTAATGATTGTCACCGGTATTTTACTTGCATATATCGTAAACTATCTATTCACACCGTTTGAAGCGTGGCGCTGGATGGTGGGGCTGGCTGCGGTGCCTGCCGTGCTTTTATTAATCGGGATCGCATTTATGCCTGAATCACCAAGATGGCTCGTGAAGCGCGGGCGTGAAGATGAAGCGAAGCACATCATGAAAATCACTCATGATCAAGAAGATATTGAACGTGAACTGGCAGATATGAAACAAGGGGAAGCAGAGAAAAAAGAAACAACACTCGGCTTGCTAAAAGCCAAATGGATTCGCCCTATGCTTCTCATTGGCGTCGGCCTCGCCGTTTTCCAGCAGGCTGTCGGAATTAACACGGTTATCTACTACGCGCCAACCATTTTCACTAAGGCCGGTCTCGGCACATCGGCATCGGTGCTCGGCACAATGGGAATCGGCGTACTCAACGTCATCATGTGTATTACAGCTATGATTTTAATCGACCGCATCGGCCGCAAAAAGCTGCTGATCTGGGGAAGCGTCGGTATTACGCTGAGCTTGGCCGCACTATCGGCTGTGCTCCTGACGCTGGGGCTCTCAACATCAACAGCTTGGCTGACCGTCGTTTTTCTCGGTGTTTATATCGTATTCTACCAGGCGACATGGGGTCCGGTTGTATGGGTTCTGATGCCTGAGCTCTTCCCATCCAAAGCGCGCGGAGCCGCGACGGGCTTTACCACTTTGGTGTTATCGGCAACCAACCTGATCGTGTCGCTGGTCTTCCCGCTGATGCTCAGCGCCATGGGCATTGCATGGGTGTTTACAATTTTTTCAGTCATTTGTCTTCTCTCATTTTTCTTCGCCCTTTACATGGTTCCTGAAACCAAAGGGAGAAGCTTAGAAGAAATTGAAGCAAGCCTGAAAAAACGTTTTAAAAGAAAGAACAACGGACAAAGCCGTATGCTCAATGAACGGACGTCATAAATAGAAAAAGGAATCGTCTCATCGGGACGATTCCTTTTTTATGATTACACCATCACCTTGCACATATTGTTCGTAAATTCCACAGGGTCCTGAATCGGCAGACCTTCGATCAGAAGCGCCTGGTTGTACAGGAGATTTGTGTACAGGCTTAGTTTCTCTTTATCTTGTTCGAAAGCGTTCTGCAGCGTGTTGAATACCTCGTGATTCGGATTGATTTCCAGCACTTTGTCCGCTTTTACATTTTGGCTGTCCGGCATCGCATTTAAGATTTTTTCCATCTCGATTGTCACTTCACCGTCAGCTGCAAGGCAGACCGGATGAGATTTGAGGCGTTTCGATACTCTGACGTTTTTCACTTTGTCAGACAGAATATTTTTCATTTCCTCAAACAGATCCTTGTACTTGCTTTCCTCTTCTTCAGACTGCTTTTGATCCTCTTCTGAATCGATGCCAAGATCGCCGCTTGAAACAGATTTGAACTCTTTTTCTTGATATGAAGCGAGCATTTTGATCGCAAATTCATCGATGTCCTCTGTAAAGTAAAGAATTTCATAGCCTTTGTCCGCTACCATTTCCGTTTGCGGCAGTTTTTCAATGCGATCATATGAATCACCGGTCGCGTAGTAAATATATTTCTGCTCTTCAGGCATTCTGGATACGTACTCGTCCAGGCTGACCAGTTTTTTCTCTTTGGAAGAGTAGAATAATAAGAGATCCTTCAATTGATCTTTATTCGCGCCAAAATCATTGTACACGCCGAACTTCAGCTGTCTGCCGAACGATTTGTAGAAGGTCTCATATTTTTCTCTGTCTTTTTTCAGCAGGCTCTGCAGCTCGCTTTTGATCTTTTTGCTGATGTTTTTCGCAATCAGCTTCAGCTGGCGGTCATGCTGCAGCATTTCTCTGGAAATGTTCAGCGACAGGTCCTCAGAATCAACCATACCCTTCACAAAACTGAAGTGGTCCGGAAGCAGATCCGCGCATTTGTTCATGATGAGCACGCCGTTGGAATAGAGCTCCAAGCCTTTCTCATATTCCTTAGAATAATAGTCAAACGGCATGTTTTCAGGAATAAATAAAATGGCGTTGTAGCGCACGGCACCGTCAACACTGATATGGACATGAGTGAGCGGTTTATCAAATCCGTAATGCTTTTCAGAATAGAACGTTTCATAGTCCTCATCTGTCAGCTCGCTCTTGTTTTTTCTCCAGATCGGCACCATGCTGTTAACCGTCTGTTCCTCCTGCACCTCTTCAAATTCATTGTCGCTGCCTTCCTTCGGCTTATTAACCGTTGTATCCATTTTGATCGGGTAGCGAATGAAGTCAGAGTACTTTTTGATGATCGCTTTTAAACGATATTCTTCTAAAAACTCATCATAGCTCTCATCTTCCGTGTTCTCTTTGATCTTCAGGATAATGTCTGTGCCGACAGAATCCTTTTCACAGGGCTCAATTGTATAGCCGTCTGCGCCAGCAGATTCCCATTTATACGCTTCTTCGCTGCCGAGCGCCTTACTGATAACGGTCACCACATCGGCAACCATAAACGCCGCATAAAATCCGACACCGAATTGCCCGATGATGTCATGGCCGTCCTTCAGTTCGTTTTCTTTTTTAAACGCAAGAGAGCCGCTTTTCGCAATCGTACCGAGGTGCTGTTCAAGCTCGTCCTTTGTCATTCCAATCCCTGTATCCGTAATGGTCAGTGTTCTCGCGCCTTTGTCAGCCGCGACTTTTATGTAGTAATTGTCTTTATCGAAGGTTAGCGCATCATCCGTCAGCGCCTTGTAATAGATTTTGTCAATCGCGTCACTCGCATTGGAAATTAACTCGCGAAGAAAGATTTCTTTTTGAGTGTAAATGGAGTTAATCATCATATCCAGCAGTCGTTTGGACTCTGCTTTAAACTCTTTTTTGGCCATTCAGCTCGCTCCTTTTTCATGCTTTGTGATGTTATGTAAACTCTTTTCAGCATCTATTTATCATAAATGACGACTCATGTCAATACGGTTTTCATCAAAGATTGATAGATGCATATATATGTAAATTTAACATTAGTTGGGTGTGTTTTCACTATTTTTTCTAGACATTCAGATACGAAAAAGAGAGGATCATCCTCTCTTTTGTCCTGCATCATTCCATCGGCTAAACTCCCGCTTCATCCAAATATGCACCGGATAGAAAAACAAACAGAACGGTATCAGAAACAATAGATTATGCCATGAAGCATTCAGAAATGCGCTAGCTGTAACCGGAAACGTAATCTCTTGCAATAAAAAAGAGATGACAGTCAGCACAGCAAACGCAGCCGGAATCGTAATGAGACAATAAAATTTGAGTTCCTTCTTATGCTGTATCTTCAAAACACATAAAACCTCCCAACAATTTCTAGTTCATTTTAACATATACAGGTATTACTTTTCTCACATGTTTATCACTGCACACAGCGGGAAGACAACTAGAAAAAGGAGGATTCGTGTTATGGGAAGACTTGATAACAAAACCGCTGTGATCACAGGCGCTGCGACAGGCATTGGACAAGCAACGGCAGAGGTTTTTGCCAATGAAGGCGCGCGTGTGATTGTCGGCGATATGAATGAAGATCAAATGAAAGAGACAGTCGAAGCGATCAGACAAAACGGAGGACAAGCTGAGGCTTTTCACCTTGATGTGTCAGATGAAGAAAACGTGAAGCAATTTGCTGATCAACTCAAAGACGCGTACGGAACGATTGATATTCTCTTTAACAACGCCGGCGTCGATCAGGAAGGCGGAAAAGTGCACGAATATCCCGTAGATCTGTTTGACCGCATTATCGCAGTCGATCTGCGCGGCACGTTTCTTTGCAGCAAATATCTGATTCCGCTTATGCTCGAAAAGGGAGGCTCCATCATCAACACCTCCTCCATGTCAGGCAGGGCTGCAGACCTTGACCGCTCCGGCTATAACGCCGCAAAAGGCGGAATCACAAACCTGACAAGAGCGATGGCAATTGATTACGCAAGAAGCGGCATCCGGGTCAATTCCATCTCACCGGGTACGATTGAAACGCCGCTTATTGACAAATTAGCTGGCACCAAGGAACAGGAAATGGGCAAGAAATTCCGCGAAGCCAACAAATGGATCACGCCGCTCGGCCGTCTCGGCAAACCGAAGGAAATGGCGACGGTGGCGCTGTTCCTCGCATCTGACGACAGCTCATACGTCACAGGCGAAGACATCACCGCAGACGGCGGCATCATGGCGTATACATGGCCTGGCAAGATGTTGATTGATGAGAAATGGAAGGAAGAAACAAAATAACTGAGATAGTCAGTTAAAAGAATTTATAATAAATAGACGCTACAAAACATTATGTATATATAAATACAAATATAACAAGACCGAGAAAAGATATACTCTTTCCGGTCTTGTTACATAATGTTCAAACTAGTTCTTTATGTATTTTTATTACCAAGCGTTTATTCCGCCAACTATACCGCCAACTATGCCGCCAGTAATTGCTCCGCCGGCACCACCAACGGGTCCGCCAACAGCTGCTCCACCGACGCCTACTGTTGAAGCACCGACTAATGCACCTGAAAAAGCTCCGCCAAGGGCACTTCTCCAGCCTCCGCCATCAATTTGTTCCATTTCTTTTACATTCAATTCTGAAAGACGATTATTATTTTCCATTTATGCTATTCCCTCCTTAAAGCCATTTTCCTGCGATTAATGACCCGCCTAAATAACCAACTGACCCTGCAATTGCACCTGCATGGGCACCAAGAATAACACCTGGAACTCCTCCGACTACACCTGCGCCGGCACCTGTAACTACTGCACTGCCAAGATATTTAGCATAACTTCCTCCATCAATTTGTTCAGCTTCTTCAAGAGTCAATGCCTGAAGTTCAACGTCTTTTATGCTTTTTGCGTTCATCAATATTCCTCCTCAAAGTTATTCAGGTAAATAATAATAACTAGTATAAATTTACCATGGGAATTATAATATTACATAATAAATCCTAAATCAATAGTTTTTTCCATAAAATCATCTATAACCTATCGATCAATTTATATATAGTAAAAGAGAGCTTAACCTAATTCAGTTATTTAGGTTAAGCTCTCTTAATTAATTCTCTAATTCTTTTTTCTGCTGCCTGTTTGAAAATTTATATGTAGTATACATGATGAGACTAAAAGGAATTAGCCATAAAATATACATAAGAATTTGGAATAAGAATTCTTTAGTTGTAAAAGGGAATGTAATGATTTTAAATAATACCGACGTTGCCATATACAGAATAAAAGTAAAAACAATTAAAAGAAAGTACGAACTCTTCTTCTTCTTTTTCAGATTTACTCTTAAAATGCCTTTTGACATAGCTCTTAATCCATAATATCCGCTTCCAACAAACAATATGATAATTGTCATTAACGTGCTCGGCATTTTAAACATAATCGAAAGTATAAAAGAGACAAAAACCAAAGCAATTACTAAAAGAAAGCTTTCATGACCTATTTTATTTTCAATATGACTTATTCTCTCATCCTTCATTAGTTTCTTCCTCCCTGTTATACGTCCAAAATACATCATTCAGAGTAACTTTCAATTCTATACAAATTTTCAAACATAATTGTAAAGAAGGATTATACTTCCCTTTTTCAATTAATCCAATCGTCTGTCTTGTCACTCCAATTTTTTCGGCAAGTTGTTCCTGTGTTAAATTCGCTCTTGTTCTTTCCAACTTCAAATTATTATTCATTGGCAAGTCTCCATTGGTTTATTTATCTGTAGCATATCATATATAAAAAAACCATGCAAACTATATATTGCATTTATCCATATATATTTTACATTTAGTCTATTATATCTTACAATGAATTTAACATTTATAGGAGTTGGTAAAATGAAATTGTTCTATATCTTTATAATCGCAGGGGGTTTATTTTGTATATCTCTTTCTTATTTTTTTCACTTAGGTGTATTTAATCTTGCTTTATATCTTATCTATATCAATTACGCATTTATATTATATAAACGTGCCAAAAGCTCTAAATAACAATAAATATTTACCTTAAAAAGGTTGACAAACCATGAAAATGTAATAAAATGATGTCTATTCTTTATATTATTATATATATTCTAAAAAATGACCTTCATTATGGAGAGTAGTATATGTTTTTTAATAGATATCATTGTGTACGACAACTTGATCAAAAAGATTGTGGAGCAGCCTGCCTATCAACAATTGCAAAACATTATGGCTCAAAGCTCTCTCTAGCTTATATACGTGACATTGCTGGAACTGATACACAAGGTACTAGTGCTCTTGGAATGGTAAAAGCCGCCGAACAGTTGGGGTTTTCAGCAAAAGCTGTGCGTGCAGAGCATACAGCTTTTGATCAGTCCATTACTCTTCCAGCAATTGCACATATTATTATAGATCAACAATTATTGCATTACGTTGTTATACATAAAATTAGTAAAGATAAAATTATCATTGCGGATCCTGGAAAAGGGCTCGTTACATATCAAAAAGATGATTTTTTTAAGATTTGGACAGGCATCTTAATACTTTTAGCACCTACTGAGACTTATAAAAAACAGACCGAGACAAGTAATATAAGTGCCGATATTTTCAGGTTGATTCTTCAGCAAAAATCGTTGATTATACATACGTTTTTAGCATCCTTTATTATTACCGTCTTCGGGATCCTCGGTACTTTTTACTTTCAGACGATCATCGATCAAATCCTACCTAATGGATTAAGTAACACATTACATATTCTTTCAATCGGCCTTTTGATTATGTATTTATTTAAGGTTTTCTTAATAGGTTTTAGGCAATACCTAATGATTCTCCTAGGTCAAAAATTAAGTATCTCCATCATGTTTGGATACTTTCAACATGTGCTTACTTTGCCAATGAAATTTTTCAGCAATAGAAAAGTCGGCGAAATTATATCCAGATTTACTGATGCTAATAAAGTGATCGATGCTGTTGTCAGTGCATCGCTTTCGGTCATACTCGATACCATTATGCTTATTATGGTTGGTATTTTCTTATATCTGCAGAATACTACTTTATTTCTCATCACATTGGCTTTCATACCTTTTTATATTTTGACGGTTTGGATTTTTATAAAACCCTACGAAAATATAAATAACACAGAAATGGAAAACAATGCGCAGCTGACTTCAAAGATTGTTGAGACGCTTAACGGCATCGAAACTGTTAAAGCATACAATGCGGAATATATGATGTCATTTGAAACAGAAAAAAGATTTGTGAAATACTTACGATCAGCTTTTAAACACGGAGTTATTGATAACCTTCAGGGTTCCATAAAAATGTTTTTGGATTTAGCAAGCGGTGCATTGATACTGTGGATCGGATCAACTCAAGTCATGAAAGGCACCCTTACTATTGGTCAGCTTATTACATATAATGCCTTATTAACCTACTTCTTAAATCCTTTACAAAACATCATCGGCCTACAATCTAAGCTTCAGTCAGCATCTGTTGCGTCCAAAAGGCTCGGAGAAATTCTAAAGCTAGAACCCGAATTAATAGAGAAAGAGGCGCGAATAACATCGACGTCGTCAATTACAGGTCCGCTTTCTTTTAAAAAAATCAATTTTCGATACGGAACTCGAAGGCTCATCTTAAAAGATATTACACTGCATATTCAAAAAGGAGAGAAAGTTGCCTTTGTTGGAGAAAGCGGTTCAGGAAAATCTACTTTGACTAAGCTTTTAATGAAATTTTATACAGCTGAATCAGGTGAGGTTTTAATCAATGGTTATCATATAAATGATATTCACACCAACGCGTTAAGAGAAAGCATAAGTTATATACCTCAAGAATCTCATTTTATACAAGGATCAATTCTTGAAAACCTTTTGCTTGGGAACTCAGGAAGTTTTACCTTTGAAGAGATTATAGAAGTATGTAAACAAACTAAAGTACATGATTTTATCAATGATTTACCAATGAGATACGATACTCTTGTAGAAGAAAACGGGTCTAATTTATCTGGAGGCCAGAAGCAAAGACTCGCAATTGCCAGAGCATTATTAAGAAAACCTAACATTCTCATAATGGATGAATCAACTAGCAATCTCGATACGACAACCGAACAGGGAATATCAAAGATGATATACGATCAGACTGTTGATGTAACTACGATTATAATTGCTCATCGTTTGAGTACAATTATGAATTGCGACAAAATATTTGTCATGGAAAATGGAGAAATCATAGAGTATGGGAACCACAATGATTTATTGAAGAAAAAAGGCAAGTACTATGAGTTGTGGGAGAACCAAATGCCATCGAGAGAGATGGTGACAATTTAGATGAAACGTAACTTTTTCAATTTAAATGATTTGAGGGATAGCAGAGAATTCTACGAATCAAAACCCAAACCAATTGGTGTTTTCTTTACATATATACTGATAGCTTTACTTATTGCATGTATTGTTTTTAGTTTCTATGGAAAGAAAGAAGTAATTCTAAAAACGACAGCTGACATCCAATATACCAAGCCTAACAGCAACGTAACAAACGAAGTAGCCGGCAAAGTAAAAACAGTTGATATTAAACAGGTTGATAAGGTGAAAAAGGGAGATACTCTATTAACTCTAGACAATACTGAAATCCAAGCGCAGAAAAAAGCTGTTAAAGAAGATATCAAAGATTTAAAAGAACAAGCTGCGTTAAACAAAACTCTAAAAAAAAGTATTGAAAATGACAAAAATTTATTCAGCGAGAACGATCATTGGGGTTATCAAGATCAATATCTCTCATATGAAAAACAAAGTAATTTGTTAGAGTCATCAAAAGAAAATGCAAAAACTCAGCAGAAAAAACTTAAGAAGCAGAAAAAAAGCATAAAAAATAGTCTGGATAAGACAAAAAACAAAGTGAAACTAAAGCTTCAAAGAATTTCTGACCTGCAAGACTCCATTAAAAACAATAAATCCTTTGCCAAACAGGATGATAAGTACAATTCTTACTATAATAGTTATCAAACTAACAAACAAAATGTAGAGCAGCAGCTTGATGATCTACAGAAGATGAAAGATGAGCTCGATAAAAACAGTTTCTCACAGCAGAAAGAGAATCTAAACGGACAGCTTGAAAGTTTAAAACAAGATATGCTAGTAAAACTAAGTGAAGAAAAAGACGAATTAAATCAATCACTTGATGAGATTAACAGTTCAATGAAAAGTGACGATTCTGACAGTGATTCCGATAACTCAGAGGAAACAAATTATAAGCTTTCCATTGAACAGCTTAAAACAAACTTGCTAAATCAAACATCTCAAAAGCAAACAGATCTTCAGACCACTCTTAAATCAAAAGAAGATGATCTAAAGATGCTAGATTTACAATTAGAAAAATATAAAATAAAAGCAACTAGTGACGGCTATGTTAATGTACTAACAAATATATCTCCAGGTGACAATTTACAAGCAGGCACTGCTATTTTGACTATTGTCCCTGATAAAGAGAAGCTTAGAGCTAACATTTATATTCCGAGTCATGAGATCACAAATATTAATGAAAAAGATGAAGTAAGATTCCATATTGAAAATACAAATCAAACCATTAAAGGTGTCATTATCAAAATAAGTCCAGACAGTATTAGTGATCAAAATGGGCAAAAATTTTATATTGCTGAAAGCACGATAGAAAGCAAAGAAATTGTTAAAGATAACGGAACAAAAATACATTTAAAAAATGGCATGCAGACAGATGTATCAATTATCGTTGATTCAAAAAGATATATTGATTATTTTTTAGATGTATTACACTTACGTTAATTTCCATTTAGAGAAATGTGCATATATGTCTCAAAAGCAGATGAGAATCTGCTTTGAGGCATTTTATTTTTTATAAGAAAGGTATAGGACGTATAGAATCATGTCTCAAAACAAACTGTTATTTTTACTCTTTTTATTCTCTTCAATCGTTCGCCTTCTCTTCAATACAATATTGGCCCCCCACTGTAAGCTGGAAGTCTTGGATGGTGAATATTGTTTTTATTCTTTTGTCTCTTCTATTTCTCAATCTCACCTTAAAATAAAGAAAATCAAAAGACCAAGTATCATAACGACCCAAAGCCCGGATCAAGTCTCCGGGCACTTCAAAGCAATACCACCTTATACTTCTTCACATCCAAAAACTGCAAAAACTCCCTCGCCAGCACTTCCGGCGCATGCACCTTCCCTTCCTCGAGCCGATACAATATCAGCCCGATAATCATCGCCGATACATAATAGGCATAAAGCTTTTTCTCCGCAGGAATATTAGTTTGCTGATGCAGATAAAATGATTCCAACGCTTGGAGCATCTCGGGTATCACATGAGGAACACCCCAGTCCCGATTGAGCAAATGGACAATAGGCATGCGGTCTAATGCAGAAAGCAGGCCGGCGAGCGCCTCCTCCGCTTCTTTTAAGGAAAGCTCATTCGGACTTGAGGCAATCGTCAGGTGATCTATCATCTCCGTACATGATTGCTGAATCATGGTCTGCAGCAATTCCTCTTTGCTGGCATAGTGATCATAAAAGGTTGCGCGGCGGATATTGCTTTTCCGGGTAATGTCAGAAATCGTGATGGCCGCGTAGTCTTTTTTCTCTGCCAATACGTCCAGCAAAGCCTTCTGCAGCGCTTCTCTCGTTCGAACCACACGCCTGTCGATTTGCTTGTCCTCCTGCCGCTCCCTTGACGGAGCCTGTCCAAACAGCCAATAAAACCGCTTTTGAGAAACGAGCTCCCAAACTTTTTGGCTGATGGCTTCCGGAGACGCGTCCGCATCCTCATTCAGCCAATAAAGGATAATCGCGTACGTGTACAAAGCCCGGTAATGTCCGTAAATCTCCTGTTCAATCGGCGTCAGATTCACATTGACCGGAGCCAGCAAAACATCCTGCTGAAACACATCCTTAAAAAAACGATGAAAATGTTCTCTGTTCATCATCGTGCCAAAAAAGGATCGATGCTCGTGGACAAAGGACAGAGTCGGATGCACAGTGTGCCGTTTTTTATTTAAATGGAGTGTGTCCATATGCTTGAAGGCGTCATAGAGCGCTTCGCCCAGCCCTTCCTTCATGTCTTCGATCACATCCTCAATAATGGAGAACTTGTCTTCATAATAAAGGTAGAGCGTCCCGCGGCTCACTTTGGCCTTTTCAGCGATTTCTTTCATTGTGATGTGTTGAATATCTCTTTCTTCCAATAAAGCCAGCAGCGCCTGTTTCACTTGAGCTTCAGCAGATTCCGCCACAAAAACACCCCCAGTCATTAGACACATATTCGATATATGTACGGTAACGTATAGATGATTCTCCGTTGTCTTTCTTATAGAAAAGATACCACTTTATAATAGTTCCGAGATAAGCAGAAAGCAAATGAGGGGGATTTTACAATGGAACAGCAAGTAAAAGACGACATTCAGCGCGTCTTCCAGCTTCAGAAAAAACAGCAAAAAGTGCTGCGCGCTTCAACAGCGGAACAGCGTAAAGAAAAGCTTCAGCGCTTTTTGAATTCCGTCATTGCACATGAAGAGGAAATCATCGAAGCGATCCGCAAAGACGTGCGGAAGCCATATCACGAGGTCAAAAAAGCGGAAATCGAGGGTACAAAAAAAGCGATCAGAGATAATATGAACAACCTGGAAACATGGATGGCACCCAAAGAAGTCGGTTCATCCTTAAGCTCTGATGCCAACGGAATCCTTATGTACGAGCCTAAAGGCGTCACGCTTATACTCGGTCCGTGGAACTACCCGTTTATGCTGACGATGGCGCCGCTTGCCGCTTCTATCGCTGCAGGAAACAGCGCCATTGTGAAGCTGTCAGACTTTACAATGAACACGAGCAACATTGCTGCAAAAGTCATCCGAGATGCTTTTGACGAAAAAGAAGTTGCCATTTTTGAAGGAGAGGTTGAAGTGGCCACTGAGCTTCTTGATCAGCCGTTCGACCACATTTTCTTCACCGGAAGCACAAATGTCGGAAAAATCGTCATGACAGCCGCCGCCAAACACTTGGCATCTGTCACGCTTGAGCTTGGCGGCAAGAGTCCGACCATCATCGACAGTGAATACGACTTATTGGACGCAGCGAAAAAAATTGCTGTCGGCAAGTTCGTAAATGCCGGCCAAACCTGCATCGCACCGGATTATATCTTCATTAAAAAAGACGTGCAGGACAAGTTCGCAGGCATTTTACAAACCATTGTCAACGCAGGATTTATGGAAGATGATTACACGCCGGATCGAAACAAATTTACGCAAATTGTCAATGACCGCAACTTTAACCGCGTCAAAGCGTTATACGATGATGCCATCGAGAAAGGCGCGGAAGTCGTGTTCGGCGGCGTATTTGATGCAAGCGACCGTACGATCTCGCCAACCGTTTTGAAAAACGTTACGCCAGATATGAAAATCATGCAGGAAGAAATCTTTGCACCGATCCTGCCGATGATGAACTATGAAGACATCGATGAGGTCATTGATTACGTAAATGACCGCGATAAACCGCTAGCGCTTTATGTATTCAGCCACAACCAAGACCTGATTGACAACGTCCTTCAGCACACCACATCAGGAAATGCAGCGATCAATGATGTCGTCGTTCATTTCAGTGACGTCAACCTGCCATTCGGCGGCGTAAATACAAGCGGAATCGGCTCTTACCATGGGGTATACGGATTTAAAGAGTTTTCTCATGAAAAAGGTGTGTTTATTCAAGCAGCTAAATAAACATGATTTAGAGAATCTGCATCATCTTGCAGGTTCTCTTTTTCTATCATCGCCGACAAAGTTTCATAACAGTAAATAAATGTAGTTCACAGAAAAATCATGCATTAACACAAAATAGAAAACTATGTAAAATCCCTTGTGACAGGTTTCTTTGGCGCAGAACGAAACGCTGCAAAAAACCAAATGATGTTTACAGCCGCTGAAGCGAGACAGAGCCCCATCACAGTGGTTACATCAGAGAGCGGATGGTCACCGAATATACTGACCATCAGCACAATGGCGGCAGTAGATAAGTGAATCAGCAAACCCATGCCGCAAAGCGCCGCCATCACAAATCTCATTGCATCCACACCCAGCATGTAAATGAGGATTGGAATGAGATAGAAAACAAGTATCATACCAATTGCCGACCACATACCGATAGAGTTGAACTGATTGGCTGAGGACCCCGTGTCTGCCAGCGGAGAAAGTGAAGCCGCAGCAATCATCACGCAAAAAAGGAACCCAGAAATCGCAGTCATGATCACCACGCTATTTTTTCTGGACATGATCAATTGACACCTCCTAAAATAGAAATATTAACCTTTATTATTATAAGGTAAAATCTAATAGAAATCGATGGGTTTTCTAAAAACACCCATAAAAAAAGATATACTCCATTCATTTGAAATAGAGTATATCTGGAAAAAACGTTAAGAACTGAACATCTGATCCATTTGTTTTAGTTCATCTTTTGATAAATGAAGATTTGCTGTTTTGATATTCGTCTTGAACTGGCCAGGCCGAGTGGCTCCAGGGATGATCAAATCAATCCCAGGCTGATGCAGCAGCCATGACAAAGCGACCTGTGCCGGCTCCGCTTGTTTTTGTTCAGCAAACCGCTTTAATTTCTCCAGCTTTGCTTCGATCAGCTCCCACACCTGCTGCAAGTCACTTTGCTTCTGTTTCAATTTCTCCTGGTAATTTCTTAGCAGCTCGCGCTGAGTATCATCCAAGCGATCTGTCTGTTCCTGCAGGCTGAGGAACGGCTTCATTTCCTCTAAAGACATGCCCGTTTTCTTCAAACATCTGATGAACAGCAGACGTTTCTTGTCATCCTCACTAAACACCCGATGGCCGTTCGCCTTTCGTTTAACCGGCGGAAGCAAGCCGATTTTCTCATAATAGCGAACCGCATCCTCAGTCATTTGGCACTGCTCCATGACTTCCTTTAATGTATAAGGCATGTTTGTTCACCGTCTGTGGTAGATTTATATAGTAGAAAAGAAAGGATAAAAGACTCATTTTTCAGTAATATCAGGATTTTATCACCATATCATATTGCAAAAGCTTTTTTTACAACGTATACTGTTCCAGATTAATTCAAAGGAGAGAGAAATATACATGGAAAAACCGGCAGGATTTTGGATTCGTGTTTTAGCTTATTTGATTGATGGCATTATTGTATCTGTTCCTAGCTATATTATTCTATTTATTATCAATTCAGTATTTATCGCTGGATCCATCGCAACAGACCCATACATGACAAAAGACGAATATATGGTGAAATACTTAACGCTGGCATTTTTGCCAACCATACTGATTATGATTGTCATCAGTGTGCTATATTACGGTCTGCTTACAGCTTCTAAAATGCAAGGCACGCTCGGCAAGAAAATTCTCGGGCTGAAAGTAGTCAATGAACAAGGCGGACGCGTGTCTATCGGGCAGGCAATCGGCCGTTACTTTGCGTACATATTATCTGGAATTATCTTTTATATCGGTTTTATCATGGTGGCATTCGGAGAGAAAAAGGGCCTTCATGACATCATTTGCCGTACACGGGTTGTATATAAATAATTGAAAACATGAAAAAGTCTAGACGTCAATTATGAGTCTAGACTTTTATTTATCTATGATTTCTTCAAGATCGGCTGCCACTTCATATACGTAAGGCTCCTCCAAAGCCACTCAAACGGCCCCATTCGGAATGCCCGCAGCCAAAGATGGCTGATGATCATTTGAAGGGCACATACCGCGATCGTGATCAGCACGCCCGCAGCCGGATATACTTTTCCGTATAACCCTATCCCGTAATGATAGAAAATCCACGTACAAATGATTGATTGCATGAGATAGTTGGTAAATGCCATTCTCCCGACTGCGGAAAAGTATTGCAGCGGCTTAGCCAGTCTTGTCTTATGATAAAGATACACAATCGTTGTGACGTAGAAAAACATAAGAAAAGGCGCACCAACCAGCAAAAATACTTCCATTTCGGTCACACTGTACAATATATGAGCGCTGATGCCAATGACCAGCCCAGACAGCCATACTCTTTTTAACGCTTTGCGGTGCTTTTCCGGCTGATGCAGAAATCTTGATTTTGCCGCCGCGGCTCCCAGCAAAAACATACTGAAATATGGGATGGAGGCAAAAAAGAAATTCAGCGGATTATAGGTCAGCATGCCATTCATTGACATATAAACGAGCCGATCGTGGATTCGCTGTTCCGCAATGTCTTTCAGGCTGCCGTTTCCGTAAGCATGCAGCGCCTGCTTCGCTTGCTGAATGGCTGCTTGTGCCCATTCTTGTCCGTTTGCTTGATGAAAGCTTGCCAAAATGAACGGAAGAGAAAACAGGAGATACAAAGAGACTGCCCATACCAACAGTGTTTTCGGCTTTGCTTTTCTGAACAAAAGTAAAACCAAACCAAGCAGGGCGTATTCTGTTAAGATATCCCCGTCCCATATCAAAAAAGCATGAATGGTTCCAAAGATGAAGAGTGCCAATAATCTTCTGATATAAAGCGGGACAAAACGTTTTCCTTTGCTTAACGCTCTCTCCATCATCACCACCATGCCAAACCCAAATAAAAATGAAAACAGTAAAATACATTTGGTTTGAATCAAAAATTTCAATATTTCTGTTGCAGCAAAGTCTGCACCAGACCACTTTTCCGTGAAAAAATTATCCTTTCCAAGCATAGACAAATACATATCCGGATAACTGAAGTGCGCCAAATTCACAAATAGGATGCCGAAAATGGCAATTCCTCTTAACACGTCAAGCACACCAATCCGCTCATTTGTCAGAGTCGGCTGTAATGAAGCCATATGAATCACGCTCCTTTTTTTTATACCTCAATCCTATGAAAAAAAGAAGCGAAGAAACATCGATTTAGGTGGCAACGCAAAGGAAAAACCTTACAATCTCGTCACCTTCACAATAAAAAACCAGGCTTCACAGGAAGCCCGGCGGAGATATTATGGTTTCATGACCTTTAAATCTAATGTCTCGATATTCTGCAAGACACGGTCGAATCGCAAAGCTTGAGGCTCACTCGGGAAGATATGCCCTTTATACGGATCTCCTAACGTGCGGAAAAACGGCTCAAATAAGCCCGGAACCAATACACCCACCATTTTTGTATAGTGAGAATCCAAGCGATATGAGTGTACAGTGTTGGCAGGAACATGCAGGAAATCTCCAGGATTAAGCTGAATTTCTTCACCATCGGCCCACATCGTCATTTGCCCTTCAAGGCAATAGAAAGTTTCTGTATGATGCTCATGGTAATGATCAACGATGCGATCGCCTTTAGGGCCTTCAGATGATACAACGATAAATTGCCCGTCCGTATTCTTTTGCGCAGCCACAATGCGGTGAAGCTGATCGCCCGTCAATAGGCGGTCTCCTTCTCCAGACTCAAGCACATATGGAACAACGCCGGCCGGAAGTTCTGTATTCTCCACTAGTTTTGGAGCACCGGCACGGTTTTCATCCTCCGCAAATATAATGTCCGCCGCCTCAGCCGCTTTTGTAAAACGCTCTTTTGATACCTCTTCGCTTGCGTGCGGCGGATGTTCAGCGTGATCATACGGCGTTCCAAGCACGGAATACATATGTGCGACGTTCCCTTTCATTGTGTAAGACACCAGCCGTGTTCTGTGGCTCTGCATCCGGTAGCTGTGCGGCGTTCCGGCCGGAATGTTCGCATAATCACCAGCTGCTAAAAGATGATGTTCTCCATCAAGCGTCAGTTCAAGCTTACCGTCCAGAACAAGAAGCCCTTCATGCGTATTTTTGTGAATATGAAGCGGAAAGGCATCTCCTTTTCCCCCAGAAAGCAGAACGATCTCGAACAAATCTCCCGTGCTCTTTCCGTTTGCCAGCACTGTCGCGACCTGTCTGCCGAACAAATAGCGCTCTCCCTCTCCGCTGCGAAGCAAGTAAGGCACTTTTTCTTTGGGCAGTGAATGTTTACTTAACGTTTTCATGTTGTGTCCTCCAATTTAGACCAGTCTATATATTATAGGTTTCCGACTAGACCGTTCTATATAATTGTAGGGGAAAGGATAACAAATTGCTACCCTTTTTTCCTCACCAATACTGGAATTTGTTCGGCAATGAGAAGAAGGGGCGTTTTGTCTTTATTCGTTAAAGAAAGCATAATGCCGCCTTCAATCATCGAATTGATCAGCATTCCCAGCTGGCTTGCTTCTTCTTCTGCAAATCCGTTTTCCATTAATTTTCTGGCGAAAACCGCTTCCCAGCTTTTAAACACCTTCATGCAAACCGTGCGCAGCGGCTCGCTGATTAACGCCGTTTCACTCGCCAGCAAGCCGACTGGAATCCCTTGAATGCTTTCCGTATTGTCAAACTGGCTGGCGGTTTTTTTGATAAAACGCTGAATCGCTTCAACAGGATCAGAGGATTCATCCATGCTTTTCTGTATCACATGTTCAACGATCTTACCCGTATATGTAACCGCTTCAATTGCTAATTCTTCTTTGCCATTCGGAAAAAAGTGATAAAGCGATCCCTTAGGAGCACCGCTTTCTTTCACAATCTGGTTTAAGCCCGTCGCGTGATATCCTTGCAGCTGGAACAGACGTGACGCTGCGTGAAGGATTTTTTCACGTGAATCTCCTCTGCTAGTCATTGAAACATTCCCTCCTAGGTATGGTAGAGCGACTTATATAATATAAAAAAGAACCATGGGATTGTCAAAAGGGGTAAGAACCTCCTGGAAGGGGTAAATGTAGACAAACATGTCTAGGAGGGGATTCTCGATGACAACTGATGATACGGTCACCAATACTGAACAGCTTGAAAAACAGCAAAACCCGAAAACGAAGCTCAAACTGAAAAAAGTAAAGGATCAAGTCATCGTCATTACCGGTGCCACAAGCGGAATCGGCCTCGTCACCGCGAGAATGGCGGCCGAAAAAGGAGCAAAAGTCGTCGCAGCAGCCCGAAATGAAGACGCCCTTCAGGAGCTCGTTGATGAAGTAAAGAAAAAAGGGCACGAAGCCATCTATGTAAAAGCGGATGTGGGAAAAGAAGAAGACGTCAACCGCATCGCAGAAACCGCGATCAGCACATTCGGCCGCTTTGACACATGGGTTAACAACGCCGCTGTTTCGGTTTTCGGACACGCCATGGATGTTACCACCGAAGACATGAAGCGCGTGTTTGACACCAATTTCTGGGGTCCGGTCTATGGAACAAGGGCAGCCGTCAAACACTTTACAAGCAGAGGCGGTCCGGGTGCTCTCATCAATGTAGGAAGCCTGTTCGGCGACAGAGGAACCGTTATACAATCCACCTACGCGTCTGCGAAATTCGCGCTTCACGGATGGACAGAAAGCATCCGAATGGAGCTTGAAAAAGAACAGGCACCCGTCTCGGTCACACTCATCCATCCAGGCAGAATCGACACGCCTTACAACGAACACGCCAGAAGCTACCTGGACAAACAGCCGGCTCATTACCGCTCTATGATCTACCCGCCGGAAACTGCAGCCGAAGCCATTCTGTTTGCCGCTGAACATCCGAAACGCGACATGTACATCGGCTCGCAGGCAAAAGCCATCGCCATGCTGGGTGCACTCTTCCCCCGGCTGACCGACAGGCTGATGGAAAAAATCATGTACTGCAGCCAGCATGCGGAAAGACCGTCCAAACCGCGTGAAGAAAGCGCGCTTTACCATGCGGGCTACGGCATGCATGACAGGGGGACAAATAAAGGGTGGCTTCGGTCAAGAAGCTATTATGTAAAGGCCACAAAGCGCCCGGCGGTAACTGCGGCTGCGGCTGTCGGGCTTGCTTGTGTCTGGGCTGCCGTTAAACGCACCAAATGAGACCTTCCATCATTTGATTGCACACCATAAAAACCCATGCAGATGTAACATAATGCATGGGTTTTTTGATGTTAATCGACAAAGGCCTTGTTCATACGCTGCAGAAGTTCGCCAAACATCTCTTTTTCATGTATTGACCACTCTTTCAGCATCTGTTCATAACGTTCTAAGCGCATCTGCTGATCTGCCTTTAATGCTTGTTTGCCGAGTTTTGTAATGGTAAACAGACTGACTCTTCTATCGGAAGGATCGGTAAAACGATAGATAAGCTCCTTGGCCTCTAAAGCTGCAGCTTGTCTGGAAAGAGTAGAAATATCAAGCTTAAACGACTCCGCCAGCTCTTTTACACGAGCGGGTCCAAACTCATCCAATTGTCTCAATAATAAGTAAGAGGATCTCTCCAAATTCCCTGTTCTTTTCTCTGATTGATCCAGATAAACAGCTCTCCTGATAAATGTGGTCAGCTCATATTCAATCAATTCGACTGGATTCTGTTTTTGCAATCGCTTTCGCTCCCCATTCCGATGTTTGACATTGACAGCACTCTATATACTTGTATAATACAAATGTATAAGATCTGTATGAATAAGTGTTGGATGATAAAATCTATTTATTTACTTGTATAGTACAACCATATAAAAAGAAAGTAAAGTCATTCCTCAGAACAAACCAAAAGGAAGGCATCCAGAAAGGAGGAAGCTGTTCTAATAGAGAGCAGTACTTGCTGTGAAAATCATTCGAATAATTTTGCAAGTGTTGATATTATATGTGTTTTTTATCATCGGAGAAGCACTTCAGCATCTGTTTCATTTACCGATATCAGGAAGCATAGTCGGCTTGGTATTGCTGCTGATCTGCTTAGCCCTCCGTATTGTGCCGGTTGCCATTATTGAAGACGGAGCCAGGTTTTTATTGTCCTTTCTGCCATTGTTATTCATTCCGGCTATGACCGGAGTGATGAAGTATCCATCTCTCGTTTCATTAAATGGGTTGATGTTGCTGATTACAGTCGTTTTGAGCACCATCTTCACGATCATTGCAGCAGGAGCCGCCAGCCAGGTTCTGGAAAAAAGAGCCAACAAACGAAAGGAGAAAAAGAAATGCAGCAAGCATGTATCGCAATCATTATAATTCTTTTGACAGTTACGGCTTACTTAGCGATGGTACAGCTCTACAAGAGATTCCCATTTCCATTTCTTATCCCTGTTCTGACAACGACAATTTTGATTGTCGCGTGTTTGGCGATGTTCCATATTTCGTATGAAGGCTATATGATCGGGGGAAAATGGATCAATTCTTTGCTTGGGCCGGCTGTTGTGGCACTGGCATATCCGCTTTATAAACAACGGCACATTATTATGAAATACAGTATTCCCATTATAGGCGGTGTGCTGGTCGGTTTGTGTATGGGGATGATCAGCGGACTCATTTTCGCAGAAGCATTCGGGGTCAATCATGACCTCGTATTGTCCATTCTGCCGAAGTCGATCACAACCCCAGTTGCTATCCAAATTGCCGCCGGCCTTGGCGGTGTTCCTTCCATGACAGTCGTATTTGTCATGATTGCTGGTTTTTCAGGCGTCATCCTCGGGCCGCTGATCCTAAAATGGCTTCGTATCCGCAGTTCACTCGGAAAAGGCATCGCATTAGGCAGCGCCTCCCATGCACTCGGCACCTCAAAAGCATTTGAATATGGAGAACTGGCCGTATCCATGAGTTCGGTCTCAATGACGCTTTGTGCGGTACTCGGCTCATTCTTTGGGCCGCTCGTCGTCTGGCTGTTTCATATTTAACAAAAAAAGACTGCCTTCAGCGGGCAGTCTTTTTCCATATCTATTTTACGCTGCTGATGCCGAACTGGCGTCTTGGAAAATGGCAAAGAGGAGAAAGGAAACCGATCAAAATAAACAGGCATTTCGCCTGTTTATTTTAATTCTCCAATGTCTTTTAAATATTGTTCCCGTTCTTCTTTCGTCAAACTATTTAAAAAGTCTTCTTTAACCTCTTTATCAAAATCATCCCAGTTTTCAAATCGATCCGCTAAGTCTTTAGAGAAACTCATGCCATCAACCTTGTTAGAATTATAGATTAAATCAGCAGAAAAATGAAACTTTTCTGGGTCCCCGTTTACATAGCCATCTATAATGATTCTCCCCATCGGGTTTATTTCTATTTCTTTTTCAAAGGTTATCGTTTTTATAAAATGATGAATGTCTTCTTTCTTTAATGTCTCTTCTACTTTACGCTTCATTTTTTCAGCATATTCTTCTGCTTTTTCTCGATCGCTCTTTTCTTCACTGTTCATATTTTTGTTGCCTCCAGTTGTTTCTTTTTCATTGGTTTTATCAATATAAAAGTATAAGGCACCTGCAATTAAAATTATTATAATCGCACCTGCACTTATCATTTTCCTCATGGTTATCATTGGCAATTCATCCTTTTTATTTTATTATACAAGATGTGTACAAAGATTAGGAGTGGCGTAATTGGCTAAGAATAAGTCTATAAAAATTACGGATGAGGATTATAACCGTATATCGAGTGCTGCCTACGATATTCAAAACTATCATAATGGTGAGATTATATATACTAGTAACAGGCAAAAGCTATACGTTATCGATTATAAAAAAACAGAAAAGGGCCTTAACACTCTTACTCTTGTTTCTCATGAGGATTACCGTAATTCTCATGAAGGCAAACACCCTGAAAAAATCCAAAACGCCATCATCGCATACCGCGGATCAGAACCTATCAGCACTAACCAATTAAAAGAAACGATTAAGGAAACAAATCAGCGTGGAAAAAGAGAAGAGCTCATTAAAGAACTAGAGAAAAAAGGGATCAATATTCCAGCTGAAGAAGATGGGTCTTCTTTTGACTCAGTAACAGGTTTCTCTGAATATGCAAATGAAATCATCCAAGATTGGCTTCACATGGATACTAGTTATCTAGTTGGCAAAAAGCCGTTTGATGACGGGACAGAGAACCAGGCGATTCAGGCAGATCAATATGCAAAAAAAATACATAAAGACTTTAAAAATGCTGACATTCAAGTCACCGGTCACTCATTAGGCGGATCTAATGCAAGCTATGCAGTCGTGATGAATGACTTTATAGAACGCGGTGTCACTTTCGAGAATCCTAACATATATGAAAACCTGCCTGAGGATGTAAAAGCCCGGGCCTTAAAAGGGGATTTCCGAAGCCGTTTAACAGAATATATTAATTTAAATGATGGATTATCTTTGCTGAATCGCGATGCTGCTGAAGTAGGCAAAGTAAAAGTGATGTATGACGAAGCTTTGCCCAATGGTGTACAGAATAATAGCCTCCCTGATGAAGTGAAAATGCTGGGTCTTGGACTGAAACATTATGGCAATCAATCTCTTGATATCACACTATTTGCTGAAGCCTTGATGGGAAGTCACGGCTTGGATCGATACAGCTTCCATTCAGATGGCTCTGCCCAAACTGTGGATGATGTTTTAAAGAACAACCCTGACTTTGCATTAGCGATGCTAAACCAAATGAAATCAACGAATGTGAAGGCCAATACAGGTGTTTCGATTCTTATCAAATCACATGTATTAATGAATACAAGTACTCAGTTGAAACATATTGCCGAAACGGAATGGTCAAAAATGATACGCCAGATTGAAAGAATTGATGACAAAGTAAAGGATTCAATTGAGGATGTCAGGAATATGCATACACGAATGGTTGGTTTTGGCGCCTATGATGAATTATCAGTTTCCGATGTCGATGATCTGATCAATAAGATCAAAATGAACAAACCGCACCACCTTTTTTACTCAAAAGAAAAATATGATCAGGCAGTAGATGCAGCGCTCAATCTGCAACACTTTCTACGGATGATTGCAGATGATCTCGGACATATGGGACATGCGTATCATGATGCAGATCTGGCAGCGGCCAGTCGCATGGGGATTTCATAAGGAGAGAAAGAAACATGGATTTTATGAATAAGAAACCAACAGATGCTGACCGTTTTATGCAAAGAGTGACGAGTCAGCATTCAAGCATTTCGATTTTTTCAAATACTAATGTAAATACCTCTGAAATGACACCTGAACAATTGGCGGCGTTCAAAGAGAAGAAGAGACAAGAACAAAAATTGGCGTTGATGAATTCAATCAAAAAACAATTAAGCTATGCATTTCAGGAAGACCGTAAGAATTTGTCTTCGATCCTTGAAAACATTACTGATGCCGAGCAGGCTATAAAGACAAAACGAGAAATCCTCAACCATCATATGTCTGGAAAAGCAATAGATAGTGTCACTGATCAAATGAAAGATCACCTTTCATTTGATAAAGTTCATTCCGATGTTTCGAGTGTAATCAATTCCATTGGCTTATAAGGTAGAGAGTCAATATAGCTTAAAATAAAGAAGATATCATCTCCGACGAAGTGGCGCAGCGGGAACGAATCACGAATGAAACTGTGCGTCTGGAAAACGATCATTAGCACAGAAAAAAGCAGACTGTTCCCAGTCTGCTTTTCCCATTACGATCTAAAGAAATCAATCAGCGGCTGAAAATCCTTAGACAAATCAACGTCATTCGGCTCTGCTTGAAGCAGGCGGTCAATCATTTGCTCTAATTCCTCAATATCATTTTTTTCTGTGTATTCAATGAAGTTTAAGCTTTCAAGCCAATCACGGTATGAATGTTTAGCTTTGCCGTAGCTATTTCCAAAGACGAGGCATGGCGTTTTTGTGATAATCGAGAAGATCATAGCGTGAAGGCGGTCTGTCACCACCAATTGACTGGAACCAATGCGGTCGAGCATTTCCATGAAATGCTTTTCCCGATCCTCGTAATCAATCATATCGACCGTATCAAGCACCGTGTCTGTACGCTCCGCATAGGTTGTTTTTTCTGCCCATTTCATCATGTGTGAAATAAAATCTTCATCGGTTACCTTCTCCTTGTCCGCTCTTAAAATAAAAAGAACGCCGCCCCGTTCAAGCTCTTTCGGTACGATATCCAAAGACAGCACCATATCCGGTGTAAAGATGACATCTGAATTGAAGGTTTCTTTCACAACATCGAGCGTCTGTGTCTCCCGCGCGGCAATCGTTAAATTTGGATTTTGATGGTACGCATCCTGTGTTTTTTTCTTTTCTTTGTTTCCGTCCTCTGTATCTTCAAAATAGACGGATTGCGGAAGAGAAATGGATTTATAGTCTTTAAACGCGGCAAAGACCTTCCTTCTGTCCTCCTCAATATCAAGGTAGAGGTTGCCCAGATTTCCTCCGCCGGTAAAGCAGACAATATCGTCTTCACGGATGATCTCCTTCACCAATTCGATGCCTTCATCCGTCGCGTAGTCCATAATTTCAATATATTCATAGTACGGAAAATGATTTTTAATAAATTTCTCTTCCGCATACGCAATCGCTTGGTCTCCGATGTTTGTGTAACTCGGGGAACCAAACAAAAATACTTTTCGTTTATCATTTAATAAGGCTTCGGGTTTTACATTCGGTGCGATCCCTTTTACTAGTTTTTTGCCTTTGATTTCTTGTACAGTCATGTCTGTGTCCTCCTTCTAGGTTGTGCTTGTTACCTGTCTGTACCCAGAAAGGAGGGTGAATATGCACAGGCATGTGCTTGACCGGCTTTATATCAGATCCATCGTTTTCGCCAGTTTTAAGGATGAGGCAATGTTTCTTGCCGTTCTTTCCATATTCTCAGATGCATGCTCAAGTGCGTCTGCAAGGGGTACGGCTCCCGGCACGATGCTGAAAAGGGCGTCCATCCCGTGTGCATAGACCGCATCACTGTCTCGCGAAACTGATCCTGCAAGTCCAATGACAGGCACATCGTATGCCTTAGCCGCTTTGGCCACGCCAATCGGCGTCTTGCCGTAAACTGTCTGGCTGTCAATCCGCCCTTCGCCGGTAATCACAAGATCTGCATCCTGAACCTTGCTTTCAAACTGGACCGCATCGAGGACAATATCAATGCCTCTTTTCAAATCAGCACGAAGAAAAGTAAACAAACTCCATCCGAGACCGCCTGCTGCACCGGCGCCCTCTGTTTCCCTGAAGCTTGTTTCAAGCGTTGTTTCTGCCACATCCGCAAAGTGAGACAGGTTCTGGTCAAGTATACGCACCATGTCAGGCGTGGCGCCTTTTTGAGGACCGAAAACAGCGGAAGCCCCTCTTGGCCCTGTTAACGGGTTATCCACGTCGCAGGCGACTTCGATTTTCACATTTCGTAATCTGGGATCAAGTCCTGCCACATCTATTGAGGAAAGCTGAGAAAGCGCACCGCCTCCGGGACCGATCTCATGAGCTGATTCATCAAGAAGCCTTCCGCCCAGCGCCTGAACCATCCCGGCTCCGCCATCGTTTGTGGCGCTTCCGCCGATTCCGATGATCAAATGCTCTGCACCCGCATCAAGAGCCGCTGCGATTAATTCTCCCGTTCCTCTAGTAGAAGTGACAAGCGGATCCCTCTTCTCTGCTGGCACAAGATGCAATCCCGATGCGGCAGCCATCTCAATCACAGCCGTTTTTCCGTCTCCCATTAGGCCAAAAAACGCTTTTACCGGTTCCCCCAGCGGACCCGTAACAATCTGCTCTTTTATGATTCCGCCTGTGGCATCGATTAATGACTGTACCGTTCCCTCACCGCCGTCCGCCATCGGCAGCTTCTGATATTCAGCATTCGGGAAAACTGTTTTGAAGCCTCTTTCTATGGCGTGAGCCGCCTCTAACGCTGATAAGCTTTCCTTAAAAGAATCTGGTGCAATAATGATTTTCATCCAATCGCCTCTTTCAAAAAATGATGATTCACACTGTATTTTCTTCAATTTACCATAATTGATTTTGGAGATATATACCAACTTATCAGGAAAAATTTTATTAAAAATTAGAAATGAAAGTGTTTGCATTAATAAAATATTCGCGTTATCATACTTGTATACAAGTATACTCCTTAGTGAGGAAGGTGAGCGTATGCTAGACTCCAAGGACCTGTTGTATCCCGCAAAATGGCTTTCAAAAGCGTCAACCGGCGTTCGCGTCGCATGCGAGCTGAGAATGCGGATTATTTCAGGCATGATTGAAAGCGGTACCATTCTATCAGAAAATACAATCGCGGCTGAGTTTTCAGTAAGCCGTTCGCCGGTTCGCGAAGCGTTAAAAATACTGGCTTCCGAAAAAATTATCCGCTTAGAACGAATGGGAGCGGTTGTGATTGGGTTAACTGAAAAGGAAATCGCAGAAATATATGACGTGCGTTTATTATTAGAAACGTTTGTCTTTGAACGGCTTGTCAAAATCGACATTGAGCCTTTAGTCAAAGATCTCAGCAAGATTCTAGAAATAATGAAAGTCTCCATCAAATACGAGGACGCGGACGAGTTTTCATTTCAGGATGTGTTATTCCATGAAACGATTATCCGCGCCATTGATCACTCATACATTCAGATGATCTGGAACAATCTAAAACCCGTAATGGAAAGCTTTATTCTTTTATCAATGCGGGTACGGTTAAAGGAAAAGTACGAAGATTTCTCAAGGATTCTGGATAACCATGAGCTTTATATTCAAGCGATCAAAACAAAGGACAGGGCGCTGATGATTCAGTCTCTGCACCAGAATTTTGACGATGTACAAGAAAAAGTAGAGGACCTCTGGCTCTCACAACAAATGCTGGCAAAAGGAGCTGAACACAAAAATGACTAGTTATATGTTAGGAATCGATATCGGTACGACCAGCACAAAGGCTGTATTATTCACTGAAAACGGAGACGTGGTACAGAAAGAAAGCATCGGCTACCCGCTCCATACGCCAGACATCTCAACGGCTGAACAAAACCCGGAATTGATTTTTCAGGCTGTCATCCATACAACTGCAAAAATCACGAAACAGCACCCGGAAAAACAGATCTCATTTATTTCCTTCAGCAGCGCCATGCACAGCGTCATTGCCATGGGCGAAAATGATCAGCCTCTGACGCCATGCATCACGTGGGCAGACAATCGAAGCGAGGGCTGGGCGCATAAGATTAAAGATGAACTCAACGGGCATGAGGTCTACAAACGAACAGGAACACCCATTCATCCCATGTCACCGTTAAGCAAAATTGCCTGGATCACAAACGAACGGAAAGAAATCGCTTCCAAGGCAAAAAAATATATCGGCATTAAAGAATACATCTTTAAACAGCTGTTTGATGAATATGTCATCGACTATTCCTTAGCATCAGCGACTGGCATGATGAACCTCAAAAGCTTGAATTGGGACGAAGAAGCGTTACACATCGCAGGGATCACGCCGGATCACTTATCCAAACTCGTGCCGACAACCGAGATCTTTCAGCACTGCAGCCTGGAATTAGCGATCCAGATGGGGATCGATCCGGAAACACCTTTTGTCATCGGCGCGAGCGACGGCGTACTGTCCAATCTCGGCGTCAATGCCATTAAAAAAGGAGAAATCGCCGTTACAATCGGTACGAGCGGCGCTATCCGAACCATTATCGACCAGCCGCAAACCGATGAAAAGGGGAGAATTTTCTGCTACGCGTTAACGGACAAGCATTGGGTCATCGGCGGTCCGGTGAACAATGGAGGCATCGTTCTTCGCTGGATCAGAGATGAATTTGCTTCGTCAGAAATCGAAACAGCAACAAGACTGGGAATTGACCCATATGACGTGCTGACGAAGATTGCTGAACGCGTCAGACCGGGTTCTGACGGTCTGCTGTTCCACCCGTATCTTGCCGGGGAACGCGCTCCGTTATGGAACCCGGATGTACGCGGCTCATTTTTCGGCCTGACCATGTCACATAAAAAAGAACATATGATACGTGCAGCATTAGAAGGGGTCATTTACAATCTGTACACTGTGTTCCTGGCGCTAACAGAATGCATGGACGGACCGGTCACCCGAATTCAAGCGACTGGCGGCTTTGCAAGATCAGAGGTTTGGCGGCAAATGATGTCGGACATATTCGAATCTGAAGTCGTCGTTCCTGAAAGCTACGAAAGCTCATGTCTCGGCGCCTGCATTTTAGGCCTGTATGCGACAGGAAAAATCGACTCGTTCGAAGCCGTGTCCGACATGATCGGCAGCACGTACAGACATACGCCAATCGAAGACTCAGCCAAAGAATATAGAACATTAATGCCGATATTCATCAATCTATCGAGATCATTAGAAAATCAATATACCCAAATTGCAAATTATCAAAGAAGCCTAATTACACACAAATAGCACATGACATGAAGGGGAGGGCATTATCATGCCATTAATCATTGTTGCACTTGGGATCTTAGCATTACTATTTTTGATTATGGGCTTGAAATTAAATACATTTATTTCCTTATTAGTTGTATCATTCGGCGTGGCACTGGCACTTGGGATGCCGTTTGATAAAGTTGTCAGCTCCATTGAAGAAGGTATAGGGGGGACACTTGGCCACATTGCACTCATCTTCGGACTCGGTGCGATGCTGGGCAAGCTGATTGCTGACTCAGGCGGCGCACAGCGTATAGCAATGACGCTCGTCAACAAATTCGGCGAGAAAAATATACAGTGGGCTGTTGTGATTGCTTCCTTTATTATCGGAATCGCGTTGTTCTTTGAAGTAGGATTGGTTCTATTAATCCCGATCGTTTTCGCAATTTCAAGAGAATTGAAGATTTCTATTTTATATCTCGGTATTCCGATGGTCGCAGCATTATCCGTCACACACGGGTTCCTGCCGCCGCACCCGGGACCGACAGCAATTGCCGGAGAATACGGCGCAAATATCGGGGAAGTGCTGCTGTACGGCTTCATTGTTGCTGTTCCGACAGTCCTGATTGCAGGGCCGATATTTACAAAGTTCGCGAAAAAAATCGTTCCTGCATCATTTGCGAAAAACGGAAATATCTCGTCACTCGGCACACAAAAAACATTCAAGCTTGAAGAAACACCAGGCTTTGGAATCAGTGTGTTTACAGCAATGCTTCCGATTATCATTATGTCGATTGCAACCATCATTGATTTGCTTCAGGAAACAATAGGATTTGCGGATAACGGTCTTCTGGCTTTCATCCGTTTGATTGGGAATGCATCGACTGCCATGATCATCTCACTGCTCGTTGCTGTTTACACAATGGGAATCGCACGCAACATTCCCATCAAAACCGTCATGGACTCTTGTTCTACTGCCATCTCGCAAATTGGCATGATGCTGTTGATCATCGGGGGAGGCGGCGCCTTTAAACAAGTGTTAATCAATGGAGGTGTCGGCGACTACGTAGCGGATTTATTCAAAGAAACGGCATTATCGCCGATTCTGCTGGCATGGCTCATCGCAGCGATCCTGCGCATCTCCTTAGGATCAGCAACCGTTGCCGCATTAAGCACGACGGGGCTCGTCATTCCATTGCTGGGACAGTCCGATGCCAACCTTGCATTAGTGGTGCTCGCAACAGGTGCAGGAAGCGTCATCGCTTCACACGTCAACGATGCCGGCTTCTGGATGTTCAAAGAATACTTTGGATTAAGCATGAAAGAAACCTTTGCCACATGGACCTTGCTGGAAACAATTATCTCCGTTGCTGGACTAGGATTTATATTATTGTTAAGTTTAGTTGTATGAAATTAATGAAGGAGATGTAACACACATGTTCAATACAATTGGTGTCATAGGCTTAGGCGTAATGGGAAGCAATATCGCCTTAAACATGGCAAATAAAGGCGAAAAAGTCGCCGTCTATAATTACACCAGAGATTTAACGGACCAGCTTGTGAAAAAGCTGGATGGACAATCGCTGAGCCCGTACTACGAGCTTCAAGATTTTGTTCAATCACTAGAAACACCAAGAAAAATCTTTCTGATGGTCACAGCGGGAAAACCGGTCGATTCCGTCATCCATTCGTTAATGCCTTTGCTTGAAGAAGGAGACGTCATCATGGACGGAGGCAACTCCCACTACGAAGACACAGAAAGAAGGTATGACGAGCTGAAGGAAAAAGGAATCGGCTACTTGGGAATTGGCATTTCCGGCGGTGAAGTCGGCGCATTAAAAGGGCCTTCCATCATGCCGGGCGGAGATCGAGACGTCTATGAAAAAGCCGCTCCGATCCTGACCAAAATCGCCGCACAAGTCGGAGAAGACCCATGCTGTGTCTACATCGGACCAAAAGGGGCAGGGCACTTCACAAAAATGGTGCACAACGGCATTGAGTATGCAGATATGCAGCTGATTGCTGAAGCCTATACATTTCTTAGAGAAACGCTTCGTCTGCCGCTCGAAGAAATCGCCAGCATCTTTGAAACGTGGAATCAAGGTGAGCTGAAAAGCTATCTAATAGAGATTACAGCGGAGATTTTACGGAAAAAGGACGAACATACAGGTCAGCCGCTGATCGATGTCATTCTTGATAAAACCGGCCAGAAAGGCACAGGAAAATGGACAAGCATGCAAGCTATTGATAACGGCATTCCATCCGCTATTATCACCGAGTCCTTGTTTGCCCGCTACCTGTCGTCCTTAAAAGAAGAACGTATGGCGGCTGAACAATTGTTAGCCGGTCCGGAAACAGAGGAAAAACATTACGATAAGGATCTCTGGATTGAATACGTCAGACAAGCCTTATACATGGGAAAAGTATGCGCCTACGCACAAGGCTTTGCTCAATATAAAATGTCATCTGAGCTTTACGGATGGGACCTGCCGCTTAAAGACATCGCTTTGATTTTCCGCGGCGGCTGCATCATCCGCGCGGATTTCCTGAACGTCATCAGCGAAGCATTCCAAGAGCAGCCAGATCTCTCAAACCTGCTGATCGCACCTTATTTTTCAGAAAAGCTTAAAGCTTATCAGACAGGCATGCGAAAAGTCGTTTGCGAGGGAATCAGCGCCGGAAGCGCGTTCCCATGCTTAAGCACCGCGCTCTCTTACTACGACGGCTACCGCACAGGGCGTTCCAACGCCAACCTGTTACAGGCGCAGCGCGATTATTTCGGCGCCCATACGTACGAGCGGACAGATATAGATGGCGTTTTCCATACCAATTGGTCTGATGCAAACTAATAGATAAGGCTGACAGCTGGAGCTTTTATACCAGCTGCCAGCTTTTTTTATAGGATAAACTCACAAATCACAACTAATTGAGAATCAGACATATAAAATTTGAATATTTGTCAAAGAGCAATTTATGCTGATAACACCAGCACTTTCCTACACGATGAAAGGAAAAAGAGAAAATAATTAAGGGGTTTTGTCTTGACAAAAAATATATATTAATTAATAATTCATATATAATTAGAATTATTATTGAAAGCACTATTGCTTTCTAAACCATTTTTAGGAGGAATAACATTATGTCTTTAATCGGTAAAGAAGTACAACCATTCGAAGCAAAAGCATTCAAAAACGGTGAATTCATCGATGTAACAAACGAATCTCTAAAAGGTCAATGGAGCGTATTCTGCTTCTACCCAGCAGATTTCTCTTTCGTATGCCCAACTGAGCTTGAAGATCTTCAAAACCAATACGCTGCACTTAAAGAATTAGGTGTTGAAGTGTACTCTATCTCTACAGATACTCACTTCGTACACAAAGGCTGGCATGACAGCTCTGAAAAAATCGGCAAAATCACTTACGCAATGATCGGTGACCCATCTCAAACGATCTCTCGCAACTTCGATGTTCTTGACGAAGAATCTGGTCTTGCTGACCGCGGAACATTCATCATCGATCCAGATGGCGTGATCCAAACTGTTGAAATCAATGCAGGCGGTATCGGCCGTGACGCAAGCAACCTGATCAGCAAAGTAAAAGCAGCACAATACGTTCGTCAAAACCCAGGTGAAGTTTGCCCGGCTAAATGGGAAGAAGGCGGCGAAACTCTTACACCTAGCCTTGATCTAGTAGGTAAAATCTAAGGAGTGCATTCCATTGGTACTTGATCCAAATATCAAAGCACAATTAAATCAATACATGCAGCTAATTGAGAACGACATTGTTCTCAAAGTGAGTGCAGGTGAAGATGACACTTCTAAGGACATGCTGGCTCTCGTTGATGAGCTGGCTTCCATGTCATCTAAAATCACTGTTGAAAAAGCTGAATTGAACAGAACGCCAAGCTTCAGTGTGAACCGCGTCGGAGAAGACACTGGCGTCACTTTCGCCGGTATTCCTCTTGGACACGAATTCACTTCTTTAGTGTTGGCATTGCTGCAAGTGAGCGGCAGACCGCCTAAGGTAGATCAGAAAGTCATTGATCAGGTGAAGAAGATCAGCGGTGAATACCACTTTGAATCTTATATCAGCCTGACATGCCACAACTGTCCTGATGTTGTACAAGCTTTAAACATGATGAGCGTGCTGAACCCGAACATCACTCACACCATGATTGACGGTGCGGCATACAAATCAGAAGTTGAAAGCAAAAACATTATGGCAGTGCCAACGGTTTACCTAAACGGCGAATCCTTCGGAAGCGGCCGTATGACCCTCGAAGAGATTCTTGCGAAAATGGGCAGCGGAGCAGATGCATCTGAGTTCGCTGACAAAGATCCTTACGACGTTCTTGTTGTCGGCGGCGGACCTGCCGGCGCAAGTGCAGCCATTTATACGGCACGTAAAGGAATCCGCACAGGTGTTGTCGCTGAACGCTTCGGCGGACAGGTTCTCGACACAATGAGCATCGAAAACTTCATCAGCGTAAAAGCAACTGAAGGACCGAAGCTTGCTGCAAGTCTTGAAGAGCACGTGAAGGAATATGATATTGATGTCATGAACCTTCAGCGCGCAAAACGACTTGAGAAAAAAGATCTGTTCGAACTTGAACTCGAAAACGGTGCTGTCCTAAAAAGTAAGACAGTCATCCTTTCAACAGGTGCCCGCTGGCGCAATGTCAACGTACCTGGTGAACAAGAGTTCAAAAACAAAGGTGTCGCTTACTGCCCGCATTGTGATGGCCCATTGTTTGAAGGCAAAGACGTAGCCGTTATCGGCGGCGGAAACTCTGGTATCGAAGCAGCGATAGATCTTGCAGGTATTGTCAATCACGTCACTGTGCTAGAGTTCGCGCCGGAACTGAAGGCAGACGAAGTCTTGCAAAAACGTCTCTACAGCCTGCCAAACGTCACTGTACTCAAAAATGCACAAACAAAAGAAATCACAGGCGATCAGAGCGTAAACGGCATCACGTACACAGACCGCGAAACAGGCGAAGAAAAACACGTTGAACTCCAAGGTGTATTCGTCCAAATCGGTCTCGTGCCAAACACAGAATGGTTAGACGAAACCGTTGAACGCAACCGCATCGGCGAAATCGTAGTCGACAAAAATGGCGCCACAAGCGTCCCAGGCTTATTCGCTGCCGGCGACTGCACAGACGGTCCTTACAACCAAATCATTATTTCAATGGGATCAGGAGCAACTGCCGCTTTAGGCGCGTTTGATTACCTTATCCGTAACTAATACAAGAAAGCCTCTATATTGCCTGATTGGCAGCATAGAGGCTTTCTTTTTTACACCATATTGCATATTTTATCCACTTGTAATAGAATTGTAATATTGTAGTGTGAATCGTCACTTCACACTAAGCATATTTGCTGTTTTTAAAGCGAAACGCACTGATTTTCTATTTAAAGTACCTTGATACTTTTTGACCTTGTTTTTCAGATCTTTAATGGTTTTTTCCTTTTTTGCATTTTCTAATGCCACAAGCGCTTCCCAGCGTTTAGCTGTTTCTGTAGAACTGCAGCCGCTAACTGTAGTCACAGGCGGAAGAAGCTTCGTGCTAGATAGCTTTTCGTCAAAAGGAACTGTATCAGGAATCATCTTCTCTTTATAAATATGGTCCAATTCATTTTTATTTAAGAAGCTGATAAAATGGTCAAAGTTTTGTGCTTGCCGTTTCTCAGGCTGATGGAAATCAAGTGTTTCAATTAATTCTGACAGTTTTGTCTGAGCCGTTATCTCATTTGCCATGACATGCGTTAACTGATGGTACTCAGCTAATTCCCGCATTCTGGCATCTTTCGGCAGCAAAAGGCTCGGTGTTCCGGCGATCGTCGCTGCGATATTTCCATGCAGTCTTGCGCCAAAGCTCAAATCAGCTTGTTTCAGGAAGTCCAGCCAAGTCGGCACATTTAAAAAGAACCGCACTCTATCATTCTGATAAGCAGGGTCTTCCATGCTGACCGGATAATTATCGGCAGGCTTCGCTAAAGCAGGGGCACCGGCATATGTCAGAATCATCTCTTTCCGCCATTGCGGGATAAAGTAATGATTAGGGAACTCTTTCATGCTTCTCGTAATGAAGTCCAGCACATGCTTAGGAGACAGCCTTGACGAGTTAACCGTCACTATCGATTCTGATGTGATATTGGTTTCTCTTATCTTCAGTTCTCTTCCAAACGCATACATAGAAGGACAGCCAATTACCGTATGGTCAACACCTTCACGGAAGCCTAATCTGGAAAGGTATTTCGCTGTAATCTCACCGCGGACACCGATCATATTGGATCTCTCCAGCACCGCACTCACAAATGCCTTTACATCCTGATCAAATGGGAAACCCTCATTTAACTTCGGTTCAAATGGAGCACGCAACCCAACACCAATTACAACAACCGGAATGGTTAGTTTTTTGATTAATTGGGTATATTTCCGTAATGAAGGCACAAAATCCTCTCGGAATGCATCTGCCAGCGGAATAATGTACATATCATACTTTTTATTGATTTGTTCAGCATCTGCCGGATTAATTCGATAATAATCAGGAGTAATTGTTGTTTCTTCCGTCATCAGCGTACGAAACACACTGTAAGCATACACTAGGTTTCCTACGTTGCCGCCGATGGAGTTGCGAACAATCATTTCAGCTGCATTAAATGTATCAAATGGTGATATGCCAGCTCTTATTAAAATGTTTTTCAATGTGATGTTGCCCCTTCCTCGCCAAATTTTTGTCAGGAGATGTGCTTAGGGAACTCTATCATGATCTTAAAATCTTCAGCCGGACACCCGCTTTCATCCCTTTTTACTCACAAACCCTCTCCCTTTCTTCCGTTCTAATATTAAATTATACAAAAAAGAATCTTACAGGTGAAATCATAACATAGCGATCAGCGTTGGTAATCTATTCCCATTACTGGATATCGGTTCGGATCACACAAAAAACCCGAACCAGGCACACCAATAAAAGTGCTCGATTCGGGCCATCTGCTTTATAATACCTCACCATTCGTTTGAATGACTTGTTTGTACCACTCAAATGAATCTTTCTTATAGCGCTTCATTGTTCCGTTTCCTTCGTTATCACGATCAACATAGATCATGCCGTAGCGTTTTTTCATTTCGCCTGTTGTGAAGGAGACAATATCAATAATGCCCCACGGCGTATAGCCGATTAAATCTACACCGTCGTAAGTGACCGCTTTTTCCAGTGCTTCAATATGTGATTTCAAATATTGAATTCGTTCCGGGTCATGGATGGCGCCGTCCTCTTCCAGCGTATCAACCGCCCCAAAGCCGTTTTCAACGATGAATAATGGAATTTGGTATCGATCATAAAAGCGATTTAACGTGTATCTCAAACCAGTCGGATCAATCGCCCAGCCCCAGTCACTGGAGGTGATGTACGGATTTTCAACACTATTAGGCAGCCCGCCGTTTACGACATCTCCTGTATTGTCATTTTCGACATCGCTTTTCACAGTTGTCGACATATAATAACTGAAGCCTAAATAATCGACTGTCCCATTTCTCAAAATCTCGTCATCGCCGTCTTCGAAGGTGATATTGTAACCTTCTCTTTCAAACTCTTTTAACGCATACTTCGGATAATAACCGCGAACCTGCACATCCGGGAAGAAATAACGCTGTCTCATTTCTTCTTCAGCAAGCATCACATCTTCCGGATTAGAGGAGTAAGGATAAATCGGTACGTGTGACACCATGGCCCCAATTTGGAACTGAGGGCTGATTTCTTTACCTTTTGCCACAGCCAATGCACTTGCAAGTAACTCGTGGTGCGCCGTTTGGTACATGACTTCCTTGGCGTTTTCATTTTCTCCGACCACGACACCTGAGTTCGTCCATAGGAACAGAGGGTTGTTCACATCCATCTGGTTATTGATCTCATTGAATGTCATCCAGTACTTCACTTTATCTTGATATCGGTTGAAGCAAACCTCAGCAAATTTGACGAAAAAGTCTACGACTTTGCGATTTCTGAAGCCGCCGTATTCTCTTGCAAGATGCAGCGGAAGTTCAAAATGAGAAAGGGTAATCACCGGCTCGATTCCATGCTTCAGCAATTCATCAAATACATTATCGTAGAATTGCAAACCTTCTTCGTTCGGTTCAGCCTCATCGCCTTTCGGGAAAATCCGGCTCCAACCGATGGACGTCCGCAAGCATTTTAATCCCATTTCCGCAAACAAAGCGATATCTTCCTTGTATCTGTGATAGAAATCAATGGCTTCATGGTTCGGATAAAATTCGTTCTCTTCAACGGACTCCGTGATTTTTCTCGGCACGCCGTGCGCACCCGCTGTCATCACATCGACGACACTAGGCCCTTTACCGCCTTCATTCCATCCGCCTTCAAATTGGTGGGCAGCTAATGCACCGCCCCATAAAAAATCCTTCGGCATGTTTCCCATGTGTTATTCCTCCTCAGCTTACAACTGTAAATAGTTTTTGATCCAGCGTACTTTCTTCAAGTTCCTCGATGAGAATTTCCTGATACGCATGTGAATTGGTGATGATGACTGGAGTAATCGTTGTTAACCCTTTCTGTTCAATGAATGCTTTATCAAATTCAGCAAGCACCTCGCCTTTTTTGACTGTATCTCCCTCTTTCACCTTTAAGGAAAAAGGAGTTCCGTCTAACGTCACTGTATCCAGCCCGATGTGCACAAGCAATTCGACGCCAGACGCCGAACGAAGGCCGATCGCGTGCTTTGTAGGCGCAACCATGACGACGGTTCCGTCAAACGGAGCATAGAGCTTATTATCGGATGGCTCGATCGCCAAGCCTTGTCCCATGGCACCTGAGCTGAATACCTCATCAGGCACCTTAGAAAGCGGAATGACCTTGCCGCTAAACGGAGCATATACGGTTTCTTCATTTGCCTGTGCCGTTTGAAGACTTTCCTTTTCCGGCTGTGCAGCTGTATCATCACCATAGCCAAAGATCTGAATCAGCACAACAGGAAGAATCACCGCAATCGCAGCACCGATTAAAATACCCCAGATGGACGTCGGGAATTGTTCATTGATGCCATTCACGATCGTCAGAGGTCCCGGAAGTCCGGCATACGCAAAGTAATACGGATTAAAGAAACTGGCCGTGATGGCACCAACCGCGCCGGAAATACACCCAAAGATAAACGGCTTTTTAAATCTTAAGGTCACACCGTAGATCGCAGGCTCTGTAATGCCAAACAGTCCTGTGACCCCAGCTGAAACGCTGACTTTTCTCGTTTCCTTGTTTTTCGCTTTTAAGATGACGCCAAGCACAGCCCCAACCTGCGCAACCACCGCAATCGTTTGATACGCCTGGAATGAATCCCGGCCGTATAAATCAAAGTTTGCCAATACCATCGGCGTGATGCCCCAGTGTACACCGAAGATCACGATGACCTGCCAGAATGCGCCGATGATGGCTCCAGCCAAAGCCGGCACGTTTTCCGCCAAGAAGTTGTAACCGTTTGCAATTCCATTTGCGCCTAGCGTTGTCACAGGACCAATGAGGACAATTGTTACTGGCACCATAATGACCATGCATAGAAAAGGAACAAATAACGGTCTGACCACTTCGTTCATTCTCTTATTCAAGAATCGTTCAAGGTAAGACAACATCCACACTAAAAATAATGGCGGCAGCACGGAAGACGTGTATGTCGTTTGCGACAAAGCAATTCCTAAGAAAGAAATGCTCTTTCCGTCTGCGATTTGAGCAGCCATCTCCGCCCATGTCGGGCTGACTAACGCGGCACAGCACGCTACAGCGATATACGTGTTGGTCTTAAAATGCTTTGATGCCGTAATCGCGATAAAAATAGGCAAAAACGTAAACGGCGCCCATGATATGAAACTAAAAACCTGATAAGTTCCCGTTTTCTCAAAGCCATCAAACAATAAATTAATGATGATTAATGCACCTTGCAAAATACCGGCCGCAGCCAAAATGTACACAAATGGCGCAAACACAGCTGACATGGTTGCGATAACACGGTTCAACATCGTTCCTTTATTTTCACTCTGTTCATCGGACAGATCAATATTGACCAGCTTCGAAAACGCTTCGAAAACGTCCCCTACGTGCTGTCCAATGACAATCTGAAATTGGCCGCTGTTCTCCACGACCGTAATCACGCCGGGCATCGATTTAACGATATCCTTCGCTTGCGGCTTAGACCGCTTCAGCACCAAGCGAAGCCTGGTAGCGCAGCGAGAAGCCCCTATCACATTCTCTTCCCCGCCTACGGCCTCCAAAATGTCTTTCGCTAGTCTGGTATAATCTCTCACTTTCCCCGACATTTTCACCCACCCCTTTGTTTTAGTTACGCTTTCATTATAATTGTACCGGTATAATTTATCAATACTCTAACAAAATATTTGTGCCTTTATCATCTCTGTAAGCGGTTTATGCTATAATTTTGACAAGTGAAACTATACGAATAAATGAGGAATGCGTATGTTAAAGTACCAGCAAATCGCAGCGGAAATCGAAAAGTATATAGTAGAACACGAGCTTACACAGGGAGATAAACTGCCAGTGCTAGAAACCCTCATGGCCCAGTTTGAAGTCAGCAAAAGCACCATCACAAAGTCTCTGGATCTATTAGAACAAAAAGGCGCGATCTTTCAGCTCAGAGGAAGCGGCATTTTCGTTAGAAAGCATAAACGAAAAGGCTACCTCAGCCTTCTGTCCAATCAGGGATTTAAAAAAGACCTTGAGGATTTCAATGTCACCTCAAAAGTCATTGAGCTGGACGTGCGAAAGCCAACACCGGAAGCGGCAGAAAATCTCAACATCGGACTTGACGAAGACGTCTACTATGTCAAAAGGGTCCGCTACATCAATGGACAAACCCTATGCTTCGAAGAATCCTATTACAACAAATCCATCGTGACGTATTTGAACAAGGAAATTGTTTCTCACTCCATCTTTCATTACATCCGGGAAGGATTGGGACTGAAGATCGGTTTTTCTGATTTGTTTCTTCACGTGGGGCAGCTTAATGAGGATGAAGCGAATTATTTGGGGCTGAAGGCTGGACTTCCGAAGCTTTATATAGAGAGTATTTTTCACCTGACAAATGGGCAGCCGTTTGATTTCTCGAAAATTTCTTATAATTATAAGCAGTCGCAGTTTGTGGTGCAGGCTAATAGTTTTTTGCTGTAGGGCAGTTGCACCTTGCTTCTAATGAAGAAACACCCCTCTTCTATCAATCAACTATGGAAGGTGGTCGACATGTACAAAATCATCATTCCTGCCATACTAGCCATCTTTGCGCTCTGGATACTCTTACAGATTTCACTAGAGATGAGCATCGTTAAGAATCCAATGAACTACTTTATCGTATTCATTATCTTTTTCCTCTTTATCAAGATGGCGAAAGAAAAGCATTGAAAGGCTATAGGAAACCAGATTTGTACTGAAATCTGGTTTTTTTGTGCTTCACTTTATTCATCCATTTTATCCTCACTCATTTCGCCACCCTCTTTTCCTCATTTTCATTGTCTCTAAAAGGAGTTATGCGTTACTATCGTATAAGGGTCCAATGATGAAAAATAATGACATACTTTTAAATTATCCTGATATGCACATGCTCATAAATAGGGGTTTATTCTAAAAAGGGGATGGACGGTTTTGGAAAGCAAGTACTTAGATTTACTCGCACAAAAATACGATTGTGAAGAAAAAGTGGTAACGGAAATTATTAATTTAAAAGCGATACTGAACCTGCCAAAAGGCACCGAGCATTTTGTCAGTGATTTGCACGGGGAGTATCAGGCATTCCAGCACGTGCTACGTAATGGTTCAGGACGAGTCAAAGAGAAGATACGCGACATCTTCAGTGGTGTCATTTACGATAGAGAAATCGATGAATTAGCGGCGTTGGTCTATTATCCGGAAGACAAACTGAAGTTAATCAAACATGATTTTGATGCGAAAGATGCGTTAAACGAGTGGTATAAAGAAACGATTAACCGAATGATTAAGCTCGTTTCTTATTGCTCCTCGAAGTATACCCGCTCCAAATTACGCAAAGCACTGCCTGCCCAGTTTGCTTATATTACGGAGGAGCTGCTATACAAAACAGAACAAGCTGGCAACAAGGAGCAATATTACTCCGAAATCATTGATCAGATCATTGAACTTGGCCAAGCAGATAAGCTAATCACCGGTCTTGCTTACAGCGTTCAGCGATTGGTGGTCGACCATCTGCATGTGGTCGGCGATATTTACGACCGCGGACCGCAGCCGGATCGGATCATGGAAGAACTGATCAACTATCATTCAGTCGATATTCAGTGGGGCAATCACGATGTCCTTTGGATCGGCGCCTACTCTGGCTCTAAAGTATGCCTGGCCAATATTATCCGCATCTGTGCCCGCTATGACAACTTGGATATTATTGAAGACGTCTACGGCATCAATTTAAGACCGTTGCTGAACCTTGCCGAAAAATATTACGATGATAATCCATCTTTTCGTCCAAAAGCAGACGACAACAGACCAGAAGCTGAGATTAAGCAAATCACAAAAATTCATCAAGCGATTGCGATGATTCAATTCAAGCTTGAGAGCCCGATTATCAAGAGACGGCCGAACTTTAATATGGAAGAGCGGCTGTTATTAGAGAAAATAGATTACAACAAAAACGAAATCACGCTGCATGGAAAAACATATCAACTGGAAAACACCTGCTTTGCGACAATCAATCCGGAACAGCCAGATCAGCTATTAGAAGAAGAAGCAGAAGTCATAGACAAGCTGCTATTCTCTGTCCAGCATTCCGAAAAGCTGGGCCGCCATATGAATTTTATGATGAAAAAAGGCAGCCTTTATTTAAAATATAACGGCAACCTGTTGATTCACGGCTGTATTCCTGTCGATGAAAACGGCAATATGGAAACGATGATGATTGAGGATAAATCGTATGCGGGCCGTGAGCTGCTCGATGTATTTGAACGATTCTTATGGGAAGCGTTTGCCCACCCGGAAGAAACCGATGATCTGGCGACAGATATGGCCTGGTATTTATGGACAGGCGAGTATTCCTCCCTCTTCGGAAAACGCGCCATGACAACATTTGAGCGGTATTTCATTAAAGAGAAGGAAACGCATAAAGAAAAGAAAAACCCGTATTATTATTTACGCGAAGACGAGGCAACCTGCCGAAACATCCTGGCAGAATTCGGCCTCAATCCAGATCATGGCCATATCATCAACGGCCATACACCCGTAAAAGAAATCGAAGGAGAAGACCCAATCAAAGCAAACGGAAAAATGATCGTCATCGACGGCGGCTTCTCCAAAGCCTACCAATCCACAACAGGCATCGCCGGCTACACGCTGCTATACAACTCCTACGGCATGCAGCTCGTCGCCCATAAACACTTCAACTCCAAGGCAGAAGTCCTAAGCACCGGAACTGACGTCTTAACGGTGAAACGATTAGTGGACAAAGAGCTTGAGCGGAAGAAAGTGAAGGAAACGAATGTGGGTGAGGAACTGTTGCAGGAGGTGGCTATTTTAGAGAGTTTGCGGGAGTATCGGTATATGAAGTGAGGGATGTGGGGTTCAGGGATTATTCTCTGGGCTCTTTCTTGCGTTACTTACTTAGTACATCAAATTGCTAACAAGTCTGGTTTTTTGCTCATTCATAAGTGCGTATAATATGGTGAAAATTTGATTTTATTCTCATATGAGAATAACTTAATAAATCAAGATATTGAAGTATGAACTTTTTCTATAAACAACTCTTATATACACTCCATTATGTTGAATTTAGTTCCTTACAGGCCAAAAATCAATTCATGTCGCTCATAAAACAACTAGTAAATTATTACTGAAAAATTATTGTTTTTGTTCCATATTTTTAATACCTCCCAGTATGATGTTAGAGTAAACTTGAGATGCCTATTATTGAAATTCCCCCGAAAATAATAATTCAGGACTAAAATAAGATAAGAAAAAACAGTCTAACCATTAATTAGACTGTTTGCTTGTAATTTCAGAAGTGTCATTTCAAACAAATATATATCATTTTTTTTCTAAAGTTTTCTCTTATATTATTTGAATTTGGATCTCGAAGCATCTCTTTATATGAATTGTAATACCTTATAATTTCCGATGTAATATTTCCTACATCAACCTTGATATAGTCCTTATCCTCTGTTTTCATTAGCTTCACTGCATAATCTTGATTAAATGTTAGTTTACTCTTTCCTTTAGTTTGTGCTGAATGAAGTATTCCACATCTAATATCTGAATAAAATATATTGGCTATTTTTTTATTAAAAATATCTGGGAAAACGTTTGATAAAAATTCAGAATAACTTTTTTTATTTCCACCCTTTGTTTCATCCCATCCATACCTAAATTGTAATAGCGTCTCTATTAATAAACAATTAAGAGCCATTATTGCAAATCCATCTATTATTAATTCATCTTCTTGAATTAAATTATCTATTATATTTAAATATCTACCTTTGATTCTATCATCAAAAATTTTTATAGCATCATCCCAGTTATCGTTCGAATTTAATTTAATACCTAAATCTAAAAAGTCGTCCTTAGTGTACCTCAAAGAAATAAATGATTTATTGTTATGTTCCATTAATTTTACTCCTTCACTATTATACAAAATAAAACCTCATCTACTTATTATGATGCAACTCACCTCTGTTTTCTATTTAAGGTTCTCTACCTTATTCGATCTCAAAAAAATATTTTTCATATTTTATTAGTTTGAAAATTAATAGGTTAACAAAAATGAACTATCAATTTAATGACAGCTCATTTAAGAGATTTTTTTCTCACAGTATATTTAATAAAGATTAGAATACCTCGAGTAATCGAGGAAAGACGTCATTAATTAATTATAAAGCGATATAAGACACCAACTAGTCCGACAAAAAAACAAAGATTGTAGCAGTGTCACTAATCATAGACATCCCCTCCTGAATACCAGCTATTTGCATATGTCTCCATTGCTCCCTAGCATTTCATCGTTTTCACAATTCCGAGGCGACAAATAAATTGTATAATTTTTTCAAATAATTTAAAACAAATTTTCTATAACTATGGTATGTGTAGAATAGAAATTAGTAGATCGTCTATTGGGATTTTCTAAAGCTCTATACAACTCATTTTGAGTAAACTCATTTAATAACAGTTGTATAAACCATTTATTTACCTTATCTTTACTAACATGTAATACATGATGTTTATAAAGCCGTTCATTAAAAACCATATTTTTCAAAGTGCTTTTCACTTCTTATTCAAATTCATTGGTTGGGTATTTATTTACTATTTTAATGCCTTATTAGTAATATCTAAATTTTTAGCAACTTTAATATTTGCATTAATAAAATACACGTTTTAAAATTTAGCATTAGAAAAAATCAGTATCTTTAAGATTTACACCAAAAAAAATTACATCTTCTAAATAACTTTCTTTAAAAATATTTTTTAAATTAGTATATATAAAGTCTATTCCTACTAACATTTTCTTTATGATAAGGCTCACCATGGTAGGTCAAAGTGAGGTTTGGCACTCTAATAAGATTCATTTTTTGTTAGTTCCATAACAAAAGGAGAAAGCGTGTTTTTTTACGCCGCTTTCTCTATTCTTGTCCAACAAATAATACTCCCTTAGTATTCGGAGCTCAAATTTATTATTAACTTTAGTACTGCTTTACATTGTAATGATAATGTTTTACGGGCTAGTTCAACTTCTCTTAAATTAAACCTTTTCTCTTTAACTCTTCAATTATCTTTGATTCTTTAGCGGTTGGAATTATAGAATGTTCCTCTTGAACTGGGAGATCTGATTGATTTAATCCCCAATCCTTTAGTAACATTAACAACTCGTCTGAAACCCGAATATCTCTCTCACGAATTTCATCTAGCCCCCAAATTTCACGCTGCTTAGAAAGGTCAAGTAATAACTGCACTTTTGATTTCTCATAACTCTCTTGTTTCTTTTTAAAGTAACCGTTACTTGCAATAATGTTCAGCTTTTTTTCAAAAGGAATTTTATTCCCTATATGTTCCACTAACTCTTTTACCTCTCCATCTGAATTACTTGGAAAATAACTTGATTGCCATTTCTGAGGAAGTATATGCTCTATCTCCCATTTCTCAGGGAGTAGTTCCTCTTGGCGTTGATAAGCAAGAATCTTTAATATCATACGGACAGTATTACGGTGAGCCGTCCTAACCTTTACTTTTAATTCCTGTTCATCTACTTTAGTAAAATCAAATATGGGCATAGACGATCTAATAATTTCACAGTTTAATTTCAAAATTCCTCGTTTTACAGCATTAATAGTTGGTGTAACAATGTACTGTGCCGCCAGAACTGCGAGTAATTTCTTGAGAAATTTCAGAAATAGTTCTTCAAAATCTTGGGAACCATTATATTTAAGATAGTAAATAACCACTGGATATTTCCAAAATTCATTTGGATACGAAGATAATCCGTCAAGAACTTGTTTAATTTTAATATTTTTCGACCAATTTTCATCTTCAATTTCTACACGATTAATAACTACAATCTTATGTAGATTGTTCATCACATCGCTTTTATATAACTGATCAAAAGTATTCCTTGAATAGTATTTCCTTATCCCTGGTGTCGTTGTATTTCTATCATTTTCTAAAGCTCTTAAATAAAACATATAATAATAAAATAATTTCGGAATCTCGTTTCCGATTTTTTATTCTTTATTTTACACTAATATCACTTAAGACAATATCCCCTTCTAAGTAATCCACGTACCCCCAATCTTCAAATCCCATTTTTCGTTGATAAATATTTTCGCTTTCGAGACAAATCTTTATTTCGATTTCTTCTCCCTTATCATTCGCTGAAAAATAGACAAAAGACCAATCTTCCATATCAAAGCTTACGTGTTGATAAGAACGTTCTTCTAATTCATTAATATATGCTGTATATATCATTTCTCATTATCCTCATCTCGCAGTAATACTTCTTCGTAGATTTTTTCGTCATTTTTCAGACAAACTAAAAAGAGTGGTTGGTTCGTATCAGCATTTAATGCTACACAAACCAACCACTCATGTTCTTCTTTATTGTAAACACAATAATGAACCAATACCATTTCAGGAGAAATACTAAGCAATTCTCCTGTCACAAAGTTTTCATCAAGTTCCTCTTTATACAAAAGAACTGACTCCTCTCCAACTTGTTCTTCATCAACATCGATTCCAAATTGTAAAGACATGAAGATAGCGAAATGTTCCGCGTTATAATAGCACATTGACCTTCCCCCTTAAATATATCCTTTTTCTTTCAAGGATGTGTATTTTCCCTCTCCTATTATTAGATGGTCCAAGAGCTCAATACCCATCAGCTTACCTGCTTCAGCAAGACGTTTTGTAACATCCACGTCTTCTCTTGATGGAGTGGTTTCACCAGAAGGATGATTATGGGCTACCATGATGCTCGCTGCAGATGACAAAATAGCCGATTTCATAACTTCACGAGGACTAACGATGCTGGCATTTAAGCTACCGATATGGCAGACATTTATGGATACAGGTTGGTTCTTGGTGTCTAAGGTTACAACAATGAAGTGCTCCCGGTCTTTATCTTCTAAGAATTCTTTTAATAATTCATACGCATCCTGTGGTGAACGGATACTTCTTCTTTTATAAAGGAGGCTAGATTCTTTAACTAGCTTGACTGAAACAATGTTAACCCTTTTTGCTACTATTTCAAAATTTTCACCCTGGTTTTGTTTTGTAATCATTTACATCCTCCAAATAGTTTTATTGTGGTTCCTTCGAGTTAATAATATATATTTAAAACCATTGTTATTACGGTAGTGAAAGTAAAATTTTTGATTGACTAAATTAAGACTTTTTAGCAACGATGTATGTTAAAATAAGAACATAGGTTCTCGTATGGATTAATTATCTGATTAAATATATATTATTTTTCTAATGTGACAAAAGGAGGAATATTTCTATTGATAATAATTTCTAATTTGATTAAATTCCAAAGATGATATAATAAAATACTTGGTATCCTAAAAAGGAGGTTTCACCAATGGAGCAACTATCTTTATTAGACCTTGATGAATTTCAAAACGATGAAAATCAAGAATCGAACGGAAAATTCTCAAGTTCTTCTTTACAAAACCCTGCAATATTAAAAGATTTTCCTTTTGATAAAATATATGAAGTATCACGTAAAGAGGCAAGTCGAAAGAAGCCTATTTTCTTCATTCATAAATACTTTGCTAGAAGAACGACTTGCAACTTTAGATTAGCACTTCTTAGCCTTCTTTTTGAAAAGGAGTCTGATATTTGGAGCAGGTTCTATGATTCGAATCAACTTTCCGAGGGAGATAACCTAACCATTTTAGACCCTTTTATGGGTGGAGGGACAACTATTTTTGAGTCTCTCAGAATTGGGGCAAATGTTATTGGTAATGACTTACAACCTCTTTCGAAATTTGTAACTGAAGCAGAAGTACGCCCATTAGATGAAAAAAAACTAAAAAGACATCTTGATACCTTAGAAAAAAAAGTGGGGCAAAAAATAAAATCTTACTTTAAAACTGACTGCCCTGAGTGTAACAAAGAAGCAGATGTAATGTATAACTTTCACGTAAAGCAGGCCCGTACTTCAACAACCAATAAAACGCATGACCTTTATTCTAACTTTATAATCGTTTCTAAAAAAGGAACATACACTCTATGTTGTCCAGAATGTAATACTCTTTTTAAAGATGACTTCCAAACAGGACACGCACACTGCCCAAAATGTGAATATAAAATTGACTCCCCCAATAGTGGATTTGTAGAAAGAGGAAAATATACCTGTCCTGATACAGGAGAAAGCTTTATGTTACGAGACTTAGATGACTCGACTGGGTATCCCAGGAAGACAAAAATTATTGCTCAAGAATATTACTGTGGTAATTGTAAAAGTCATGATTACAAAGGAATCTCAGAAAAAGACTTACGTTTACATGAAACTGCATTAAGGGAATTTCAAGAACTTAAAGATGAATTGGTCATACCGGAACAACTAATCCCAGCAGGCTATAATACTAACCAAATGATAAATCATGGCTATAAAAAGTTTTCGGATTTATTTACGGACAAGCAATTATTATGTCTAGGCTTATTATTAAAAGAAATTGATGCACTAGAAGATACAGATTCTAAATTTTGGTTTATGTTAGCATTCTCAGCATCATTAGAAATGAACAACACCTTTTGCAGATATCAACATAATGCATCTAAAATATCTAATATATTTTTCAATCACGCTTATGTTCCAATTAGTATGCCTGTTGAAAATAACGTTTGGGGAACTAAACTGGGAACCGGTACTTTTATTAAGGCAGTAAATAAAATCATAAAAGGAAAAGAGTTCAATAAAAACATATATGATATTTCAGTGACTAACGGAAAGTCTGGCAAAATATATTCGAGTGACATAGTAAGTGCTAATCCAGTTACTGAATATAAACATTTGAATAAAAATCAACCTTTAATTACAAATTTAGATTCAAGAAAGTTAGAACATATACCTTCAGGTTCTGTAGATGTAATCCTCACAGACCCACCATATGGAAGCAACATAATGTACTCGGAATTAATTGACTTCTTCCACGTTTGGATTAGTTCAACAAAGTTCGGAAAAGAGATAGGTTTTAACACACCTACTTCTCCAAAAGTAGAAGAGGTTATTGTAAATACTGTTCAACAAAAAACTTTTGATGACTATTCTCAAGGATTAACTCAAATCTTCCTCGAAGGTAATAGAACGCTTAAAGATGAAGGTTACTTAATGTTTACCTTCCATGACAATAGTCTTGATGGGTGGATTTCAGTTATTAAATCATTGGTTGCAGCAAATTTTGAGATTGTTGCAGCTTACCCAATCCACTCAGAAACAAGAACAGGAGCTCATACTTCAGCTAAAAATTCAATTGCATTTGACATCTTTTTAGTTTGTAAAAAAAGAAATGAGAAGCCTGAAGAAAACTTCTCTTTTAATACTATAGAAGTTAAATCTTTGGAAAATACAAACAATTTCGTACGAAGGCTAAATGACATTAATGCAGAAGTTACTATCAGAGATATAGAAAACATTTTCATTTCTCAATTTTTCGTTAATTGTTTTTCTTATCACGTGTCTAGTTGGGACACTCTGGACAATATAATTATCCGAGTAAAAACTCTTCTTAAACAATTAGATGAAATCTTTGAAGATTATAACATTGTAGAAAAAAGAACTGGTTGGTGGTCAAATTCCCAAGGTAAAGTATTCTTGCAAAACTTACTTAAAGTAGAAAAGAGCTAAAAAAATCACTCTCTCATGAGTGATTTTTTTTATAATGCAATGAATTTTTTTTAAGTTACATGATACAATTGTCAGTATATAACTTGAAAGGATTTGCATTGTTATGACATCACCGTATGATAATTTACCAATGGAGCAATGGATTAATGTTACTGAAGAGTTAGTTGGCAACCATCCCTTAAATACTGACGATATAGTAAGTATCGTATTAGAAGCGTGGGAAAGAATTTTAGAAACGAAAATCGGCGGGGAACTACAAATAGGGGTAGATGTTTTCCCTAGTCCGCAAATTATGGGAAATTACCTACACGAATTAATTCCCGCTTTGTTAAGTAGAAAATTCCCTCAGTATTGGCGCAAAGAAATCATTAAAGAAGATAAGGACATTGTCTATATACCTGATAATGATTACTCTGTAGAAATTAAAACATCTTCTAATCCAAATAACGTATACGGAAATAGAAGTTATGGACAAGAAAATAGTGAAAATAGTTCTGGTAAATCTAAATCCGGATATTATATTACCGTTAATTTTGAAAAGTTTGACGTAGAAAATCCTGCTAACAAGCCGGAAATTAAAAAAATTAGATTTGGATGGATAGACCATACGGATTGGAAAGCACAGAAATCTCAAACCGGGCAAGCTGCTCCAATTTCTAAAGAAGCCAGGGATAATAAACTAAAACTTATATATCAAAAATAGCAGGGGTTTTCCCTGCTATTTTTGATTAAGAGTTAATTTGTAAATCCTTTTTATAAATACAACAAAGCTACACATAGTATTCCAAATGTGTGATATTCCCGGTAATCAGAGTAAAAACCTCATTCACTTATGATAAGGCTCCCCACGATTAATCCGAAATGCCCGATAAATCTGCTCAACTAGTATGAGACGCATCAACTGATGAGGAAACGTCATTTTCGAGAATGACAGCTTTTCATCCGCTCGCTTCATCACCGTATCACTTAATCCAAGTGATCCTCCGATGACGAAGGTGACTTTGCTTTTTCCATAAGTAGCCAGCTTATCTATTGTATCGGCTAGTTCTTCGGATGTTTTCATTTTTCCTTCGATGGCGAGAGCGATGACGTGGGCGTCGGGGCTGATTTTGGATAGGATGCGGTCGCCTTCTTTGTCTTTTATGATTTTCATGTCCTGGTCGCTTAGGTTTTCCGGCGCTTTTTCGTCCGGGAGTTCGATGATGTCGATTTTTGCGTAGGCCGAAAGTCGTTTGGTGTATTCTTCAATGCCTTGCTTGAGGTATTTTTCTTTTAGTTTTCCGATTGTCACAATATTGATATTCACAGGTCATCCCCACTTTAGAAACAAGTTATTCATATATGTTGTCCACAATTGTGGATATCTTTTCTGTATTTTGTGTAAGATCATTCGTTCCCCACTATATATACTGCGGGGTCTCCACATAATTCACAGGCTGTGGATAAACTGTTAGTATGTTCGATTTTTCTGATTTCGGGCGGCAGCTCGTGGTCATCTATGTACATATCCAGCACGGTTTCGATGTGTTCTTCACAGGAATAATACGTTTGTTTCATGTTCAAATCCTCCGATGGTTTCTTGCATTTTTGCAAATATTCTCTTCCCAATATAACCTATTTATTCACATGTTAGTAGTGCTTCGGGCTGAGTTTTATCCACAAATCGACAAACAAGCTGTTGATGACTCTATTTCGCTTGTATGTTAGTTTGGATGTAACCGATGTTTGGGGAGGTCTGCATGTGCGCTTCAGATTGGTTTGGCTTTTTGTGATCATGTTGCTGCTTGCTGGGTGTCAGCCGTCTTATTGGGTGTTAGAGAAGGATCGGATCGGTGAAGGCAGTTCCGAGCTAGAATTATACGCAAATTACCTTCAAACACATGATGATGTGAAAGGATACCAAGTCTTCACCATATCAGAAGGCAAAAAAATGGTCGTGGTGTCTCTCGGAAGCAGCGAGAAGGATAAGAAGCTTGAGGTGTCAGACGTCAAATACTCGCCTAAAGAAACGATTGTAACTGTGAAACGAAAGCCGGCTCCCGAGGAAAATGAGAAAAACCCTTATATTCTGATTGGACTGGACAAAATCGAAGGGGATTTAATTGTCCAAGACGAATCAGGAGATCGCTTTGAAGAAACCGATTATCAGCAAAAAAGCCGGCGTTCGATTGAACCGCCGGCTTTTTTTTATTTCAATGTTCCATGCGGATCAATCACAAATTTCTTCGCCGCTCCTTTGTCAAAATCGCTGTATCCTTTTGGCGCGTCGTCCAAAGAAATGACAGTGGCGTTGACGGCTTTTGCGATTTGCGCCCTGCCGCTCAGGATCGCTTTCATCAAGTTGCGGTTGTATGTCATAGCGGGTGTTTGTCCGGTGACGAAGGTGTGGGCTTTGGCCCAGCCGAGTCCGAAACGGATTTTTAATGAGCCTGTTTTGGCGTCCGCATCCTTTGCACCGGGATCTTCCGTCACGTATAAGCCTGGAATACCGAGACTTCCGCCAACCTGGGTGACATCCATGATCGAGTTCAGCACGGCGGCTGGCGCTTCTCCTTGATTGCCGTGTCCTGATGCTTCAAAACCAACACAGTCCACTGCGGCATCCACGGTCGGTTCACCTAGTATTTGTTCAATTTGCTCGCCGAGGCGGTCGTGTTTTTGTACGTTGACCGTTTCGCAGCCGAAACTTCTCGCCTGTGCCAGTCTGTCTTCATTCAAATCGCCTACAATCACTGTGGAAGCGCCAAGCAGCTGGGCGGAGTGTGCGGCGGCTAAGCCGACAGGCCCGGCTCCTGCGATATAGACGGTCGACCCTGTTTGCACGCCCGCTGTATATGCCCCGTGAAATCCGGTCGGAAAAATGTCGGACAGCATGGTTAAATCAAGAATTTTATCTAACGCCTGTTCTTTATCCGGGAAGACCAACAGCTGAAAATCAGCGTACGGCACCATGACGTATTCCGACTGCCCGCCGACCCAGCCGCCCATATCGACGTAACCGTAAGCCGATCCAGGCCGGTCCGGATTGACATTCAGGCACACATGCGTTTTCTGCGTTCTGCACATCACACAGCGTCCGCAGGCAATGTTGAAGGGCACTGATACAATGTCGCCTTTTTTGATAAATTCAACGTCCCGACCCGTTTCAATGACTTCTCCCGTAATTTCATGCCCGAGCACCAAGCCGTCAGGGGCCGTCGTGCGGCCTCTGACCATGTGCTGGTCGCTTCCGCAAATGTTTGTGGTAATCACCTTCAAAATGACCCCGTGCTCACATTTCCGGTTTACATTCGCCTTCGGAACGCCGGGCCCGTCCCTCAAGATTAACTCCGGATAGCCGATATCCTCCACCGCCACGTTTCCTTTGCCTTTGTACACAACCGCTTTGTTTCCTGTCAACGCCATTCCTCCCATTCATGTGTTTGGACTTTGCGTCCTTGAACATGACTTCGGTTCGGCATGACCCTTTCCCTTTTTCACGCCTGCTTTTTCTGTATTCTTACAACAACAAATATGCCAAGAAAGCAGCCGATAATGGTTCCGATGAGGTCAAACCAGTCCAATTTTCCTCCATTCAACAGGAACACAACAACCGCCGAGATGATGCCGATGATAACTGCCAGAAGAATGACCCGTTTGGTGCGCATATGCTTCCTCCTTTATCTGCATCCATTTTATGAATTCATTTTACAGTAATTAACACCTGTTTGCTTGAAAAGGCCATTCGAGCTTTATAGTTTTGAACCATGTTTAAATGGAGGCTGGACAACGTTCTATCATTGATATGTATCAAATTGCGCAACAAAAAAAAGAGACTTCACAAGTCTCTTCATAAACAGCGGTCAGTTGAATAATAATTTCCTGAGAAATAATGTGACAACACTGGCTGCTAACGCAATTGCAGTATAAAGCACAACCCAAAACATGAATGAACTGTTGCCAGAGGCTAACGTAAACAACAATATCAAACTCGCAATAAAGACGATGAGCGGACCAATCCAAACTTTCTTCCATATGAAATAACCCGCTGCACCAATTACGCCTGACATCATCGGAAAAACAAAAACGATGAGCAGTATAACGGCTCCCAAGCCGGAACCCCCTTCACCTTAAAAATCCTTCATCACCTCAAAATCATACAGCTTCAAATGACTCTTCGGCGTCACGACGTCCTTTACCGTCCCGATCTCTTTTTCCTTCACTTTCTTTCCGGTTTTCAGGCTGTATTGTTCAATGTATGCAGGCTGGTTGTAGATATATGTGAAGAAATAGAGGCTGCTGCCTTTTTGTGTGATTTCTTTGAAATCGGCCTTCATTTTTTCTGGGGAAAGGGCGAAGGCAATCCGGCTTTTTCCTGTCTTTGCATCGATCTTGTATACCTTTCCGAAGCCATCAATGAAATACAGGGACCCGTGATACGAGAAAAAGCTTTTTTTGAAGCTGAACGGCATAGAGCTGTATATTGTTTGCTCGTCGTTTTTGTATTCGGCGATATCGTAAAGCTCCACTTTGCCGTTTTTCTTATTGATTTTCACCATTTGATAGAGATTGCTGGCTTTTTGCCCCCGAACCATCACATATACAGCTTGATCGTCCGCAGTAAGCTGGGATTCGATTGAGGCTCCTTCCCGATACTGCCATTCAGTGATGGTTTGATATGTGAGCTTCTTTTGATCGGCTTGAATCTGAAGGAGCTGGTAGCCTTTCTCATCGTCTGTCGGGACAAGTGCGTAAATGGCGCCACCGTGAAAACCGGAGGCTCGGATGTAGTAAGGAATGACGTCTTTTTTCCACTCCCCGTCCAACTGGCGGTACAGCTCTGAGCGGTATCCGCCTCCCTTTTTGTCATAGCCGGAGTTGTAGAGGGTGTAAAAGCCGTCCGTGTTTTGCAGAAATCCTGCGCTGTCACCGGTGTGCTGATAGGCTCTTTTATGGGAGCTCAGACCGTCTTTGATCGTGAAAATCTGGTTTTTGTCCTCCAGCATCACACTGTCGTCATGAGCCTTGGCGGAACCCAGCTCAAGGCCCTTCATCTTAAATGAAGACAGAGACCCGTCTTTGCTGATAAACAGGGCATAGCTTTTCCCGCCGCCGAATGCATCCTGATCCGCAGAGGTTGAGACATACAGCAGAATGTCCTTGCCGTCCAGAAAATCAGGGTCTCGGAGATCCTGCTGACTCACGGCTTTATGGCTTTTTAGAGGAGAAACGAAGACAACTAATGCGATTCCTGCGAGCATCAGCAAGGCGATGGTGATCATCCACTTTTTCATATCCGCTCCTTAATGGATCGTCATGACGGTTGTCGTATAGGAAGAACTTGTGATGTCGCGCGGGTAAACGCCTAACCCTTTATTGCTGTCGATATCAATGCCGGCTTTGAGCAAAAATGCGGACCACAGGAGCTTGGAACAGTTTTTGGCGCCGTCATGGCCGGTATTTCTGTTATTGACGAAGTTAAACGAGTATGAGTCGCCGACTTTCGATACCGCCCAGTCGGCAGCGGATGTTTTTTGTGAAGAAGTGACATTGACTGTCTGTACGATGGAGTTGTCTTCCACGTCTCTGGCGTTATAAGCAATTTGTCTGACGCCGTCGCTTGGAACAGATTCAACAATTTTGTCAGCGGCGGAGTACATGCCGACGTGGCCATGGTTGTAGTAGGCTGTGTAGGAGTTGGTGTAGTAGATGTTTCCCTTCGAGCTTGTGGGAAGTTTTTTCGTACCGGATGAGCCGCCCATCATGGACATGCCGCTTTCCTTGGCGAGCTGGTCTCCTTCTGCTTTATCGGCGGTGATTTCATTGTAAAACTGTTTGAGAATGACATCGGTCTTTACGCGCTGCTGTTTGGCAATCTGGCTGGCGGATTTTGTGATTTCTTCTGGAGTCGTGCCTGGCTGAAGCGCTGCGATTTCTTCAGCATAATTCGTGGCCTTCACAGCTTTTGCGGGAGAAATAAACAGGCTGCCGCACATTGTAAGCGCTACCAAAACAATAAACATTTTTCCCATAATACTCATAACATCTCCTCTTTTCATGTGTGTTAGGAAAGATGATTTCCTTTATCAACATTATATTAGGGAAATGTGGAAGGTAGCTAGGTGATTTACAGAATTTTTAGAAATCATTTACAGGAAGGTTGTCTCACAAAAAAAGGCCTTCCCCAGGCCTAGAGCTTCTTACTCATGATTACATCAGTCTCCTGAAATCCAGCCCGCTCATACAGCCGCCTTGCCGTCTCATTATGAGCAAATACGTGAAGAGACAGCTTTCGAATGCCCATGTTTCCCGCCATCTCGTCCAGTGCGTTCAAGGCTTGCTTCGCGAAACCTTTTTCCCGATATGATTCATACAGCCCGAAATCGTAAATAAACGCTTCCTGCTGCGGGTGTTCCGGTTCTGCGTGAATCCAGAGCCAGCCAGCCGTTTCCTTTCCGTTCAGGATGATACTCCACAAATGGTGATGATGCGTTTGCAGCCCATTCGGCAGCAAATCAGAAAAAGTCTGTTTGGACAAAAGCATGGCTTCATCAGGGAGCCACGATCCTGCCTTTACCTTTTCTTTTGCATAATGCTTAGTCGTGTATGTCAGATAGGATCGAAATTCTTCGATCTGCATGGGGGTTAGCGTGATGGTCATATCGCCTCTCCTTTATTTATTGACTAGAGGATTTTACATAAAATAGAAAGAGGTGTTACTATCAAGATAAGCAAATAGATTGATAAATGAATAGAGAAGGGAGTTTCAAATGAATAAGATTGCACCCGCAGAAATCGCTAACATGCTCAACGATTGGTACCTTGCGATCAAGAAACATGAAGTTGAAGAGTCCGCCCGTATCTTTGAAGAAGTGAAGCCTTTATTGGATGATATGGAAGAGGATCAGGAGGTGCTTGCCTACTTCTCCTTATTAGAATTGCGCCATAAAGTATTGCTTCATGAAGCGAGAGGGCTGGGCTTTGAGCATGAGGAGTCTCCTCATATGAATGCTACGTCAGACATGCTGAAATATTACTTTTTTCTGTTTGAAGGCATGTATGAAGCCTATAAAAATAATTATGAAATTGCCATCGGGCTCTATAAAGAAGCGGAGCAGTATCTCAGCAACATCCCCGATCCGATCGAAAAAGCCGAATTTCATCTGAAGGTCGGCAAGCTCTATTATAAACTGGGACAAAATATTGTGTCTCTCAACCATACAAGGCAAGCGGTCAAAACGTTCAGAGAAGAAACGGATTACAAAAAGAAACTCGCCTCCGCATTAATTACGATGTCAGGCAATTTTACCGAGATGAACCAGTTTGAAGAGGCGGAAACCTATTTGGATGAAGCCATTCGCATGACGAGAGAATTACAGGACTATTTTTTTGAAGCCCAGCTTTTACATAACTTTGGGCTTCTCCATGCTCAAAGCGGCAAATCAGACGAGGCCATCTCAAAATTAGAAGAGGCTTTACAGAACGAAGAGTACGCCCGATCTGCCTATTACTATCATTCTGTTTACTTGCTGATACGAGAGCTGTTTAAGACTGAAAAGAAAGAACAGGCCCTGGCTTATTACCAAAAATTGAAGGGAAAATTCAATACTGAGCCGAATAAGATATGTGAGGCAAAAATTGATATTTTATATGCCATTTACGCAGAAGGAGGTCATGCGGAAACGTTTCACTTATGCAAAGAACATATGGGTGTGTTGATGTCGGAGAGAGAATACGACAGTGTAAGAGAACTTTCCATTTTGGCTGGCGAACGGTATAGGGAAAATGACCTTTATAAAGAAGCTGCCCACTTTTTTTATGAAGCGTTACAGATTGAGGAACTCATTAAACAAACGGAGGTTATGTAAATGAAAAAGTTTCTAATTGGCGCAGGCGTTGCAGCAGTGATTTTATCCGGCTGGTTTATTGCAGATCATCAATCACACTCACAAGAGATGAAAGTCGCTGAGAAAATGATTGGATAATAAAAAACCCCCGCTGGGATGCGGGGGTTTTCACATGTCTACAGCAACTTCTTCCCTAGCAGGGATTCTACAAGCTCTACTGCTGTTTGGCCAGTCTTGTTTTCATGATCGAGGATCGGGTTGACCTCAACAAATTCAGCTGAGGTAATGATGCCTGCGTCATACAGCATTTCCATAGCCAGGTGGCTTTCGCGGTAGCTGATGCCGCCGACGACAGGGGTTCCGACACCCGGTGCGTCGTTTGGATCAAGTCCGTCCAGATCAAGGCTGAGATGGACGCCGTCGCAGTCTGATAAATAATCGAGGGTTTCTTCGATCACCTTTGTCATGCCGAGGCGGTCGATTTCGTGCATGGTGTACACCTTCATGCCGCTTTCCTTAATATACTGGCGCTCTCCTTCATCAAGTGACCGGGCGCCGATAATGACGACATTTTCCGGTTTGATTTTAGGCGCATATCCTTCAAGGTTCACCAGTGACTCGTGTCCGATGCCGAGGCTGACGGCCAGCGGCATGCCGTGAATATTGCCTGAAGGTGATGTTTCTAGTGTATTCAGGTCACCGTGCGCGTCATACCAGATGACGCCGAGCTTATCGTAATGCTTCGCTGTACCTGCGAGCGTGCCGATCGCGATACTGTGATCGCCGCCCAGGACAAGCGGGAATTTTTTCTCTTCAATGACGGTGTTCACCTTTTGAGCGAGCTTTTCGTTTCCTGCCAGCACGGAATTTAGGTTTTTCAGTTCTTCATCGTTTTTGATCTTTTCACGGCTGATCGGAATGTCACCGAGATCTTCAACCGTATAACCCATTTCTGACAGCCTCTCAATCAAATGGGCATACCGGATGGCACTCGGGCCCATATCCACTCCGCGTCGTGCTTGTCCTAAATCCATTGGCATTCCAATAACCGAAATCGTTTTATCCATCTGTGATTCCACCTCAACATATAAGATAATGTCCTATGCGGGTTCTAACAAAGATGACTTGCGGACAACGTTTTTAAAGCTCTAGCTGACGATTTGCCTGCTTGCGTTTTTTAATGACGACATGATAAATGATGTAGCAAATGACCATAAACGGTACTCCGCAATACAGCGCGATACGCTGCTCCGGATCAAACGCGAGACTGATGAGAACGACTGTATTTAACGTCAGGCCGATCAGCGGAAGCACCGGGTATAGCGGTGTTTTAAATTTTAGATCTTCTATCTTGCCGCCTTCACGGATATATTTGCGTCTGAACCTGATTTGGGAAAGTGAAATCGCGATCCAGCCGACCTGTGCGCTCATGCCCGCCAAGGATAGAAGCACCATATACACGGTTTCGGCCGCCGCTACTTTTGACAGAAGCGACAGGCAGGCTACAGCCATCGTTACAATTAACGCGTTCAGCGGCACACCTCTTTTATTTGTTTTGCCGAGCGCTTTGAAGGCCTGTCCTTCATTCGCCATCGCGTACAGGATACGAGTCGATGCGTATAAACCTGAATTCGCAACGGATAGCAGCGCGATTAAAATAACAAAGTTCATAATATCAGCGGCATATGGAATTCCGATTTGCTCAAATACGGCAACAAACGGACTTTCCACAACACCCGCCTGTTTCCACGGAATCATGCCGGCAATGACAATGATTGAAAGAACAAAGAAGACAAGTGTTCTCCATACTGTCTGTTTGATGGACCGCGGAATCGTTTTTTCAGGGTTTTCACTTTCTCCGGCTGCAACCCCGATCAGCTCAGTTCCCTGGAATGCGAAGTTCACGGTAATCATCGTTATCAATATTGCCTTTATGCCGTTCGGGAATAACCCATCTTCATAAAAATGCGTCAGAAACGGCGCTTGCTCTCCGCCTTTTAGGTCAATGAAGCCGAACATAGCGGCTCCGCCGAGAATAATAAATAAAAGGATAATCAATATTTTAATGCCGGAAAACCAAAATTCAGATTCTGCAAAGGCTTTCGCGGTTATTGCATTTAAGGTAAACATTAGGGCCGCAAAGACCAGACACCAAATCCAGACATCAACGTGCGGAAACCAGCGGAGCATCAGCTGCCCCGCTGACAAAAATTCTATTGCGCATGTAACTGCCCAGCCGAGCCAGTACAGCCAGCCGAACGCAAACCCGAAGGCCGGGCTGATAAATTTTGTCGCATAGGTCTGGAAGGACCCCGATACAGGAAAGGCGACCGCAAGCTCCCCTAAGCAGAGCATGGTCAAAAACATGATAAAGCCGCCCACTAAATAAGACAGAACCGCGCCGAGCGGTCCCGCTTGGTTAATGGTAAACCCGGTCCCCAGGAAGAAACCGGTTCCGATCACTCCGCCCAATGAAATCATAAACAAGTGGCGAGATTTCATTGTCCGCTGGAGCTGATTTCCGTTATCTTGGTTCGTATTCACATTCTGCACCCCTTCAGCAACTTGTATTGGATCTAAGCTGGAACATCTATCGTGATGCGTATCCCAGTTTGCTGTCCAAAGAGTCTCTATCTATTTAATATAAAATTCACTTCTTCTCATAAAGATACATTATACTAAAATACTGTAGCTGAGCAAATAGGGAGTGCTAATTTTTCTGTTGTAAATTTATACAAACGAAGTGAATATACCGCCATGATGCGGATTTATGCCTTTTGCAGCACATGCTTAATTTTTTCAATCGCCCAATCCAAATCCTTTTTGGAAATGATTAATGGCGGTGCAAAACGAATAACGGTATCATGCGTTTCCTTGCATAAAAGTCCTTCATCTTTTAAACGCTCACAATATGGACGCGCCGCTTCCGTCAGTTCCACACCGATAAACAGCCCTCTGCCGCGGACTTCTTTAATGATTGGGTTATCAATGCTCTCCAGCTCTTGTTTAAAATACTCTCCAAGCTCAAGAGAACGCTCCGCCAGCTTTTCATCTTCCAGCACTTCCAGTGAGGCGATGGACACCGCACATGCCAGCGGATTTCCGCCAAATGTGGAGCCGTGTGAGCCCGGATTAAACACGCCTAAAACGTCGCGGTCTGCCGCAATACATGAAATCGGGAACACACCGCCGCCAAGCGCTTTCCCCAAAATGTACATATCAGGATCAATGCCATCCCAGTCACAAGCGAATGTCTTGCCTGTACGTCCGAGACCCGTCTGAATTTCATCGGCAATCAACAGCACATTTTCTTCCTTACAAATTGCCGCCGCTTCCTGCAAAAATCCTTCAGGCGGAATCACAATGCCCGCTTCGCCTTGAATCGGTTCAAATAAGAATGCCGCTGTGTTTGGCGTAATCGCCTGGCGCAGCGCTTCCGCATCTCCGTAAGGGATTAGTTTGATTCCCGGAAGCATCGGGCCGAATCCTCTTTTATACTCCTCTTCAGAAGAAAGAGAAACCGCCAGCATCGTCCGGCCATGGAAATTTCCGACGCACGCAATGATCTCCGCCTGATTGTCCGCCACGCCCTTCACTTCATAAGCCCAGCGTCTCGCTGCTTTCACCGCAGACTCAACCGCTTCAGCCCCCGTATTCATCGGCAGAATCATTTCTTTGCCCGTCAGCTTAGCCGCCTTTTCGTAAAACGGTCCGAGCTGATCGTTGTGAAACGCGCGAGACGTCAGCGTGATTTTATCAGCCTGATCCTTTAACGCCTGAATGATCTTCGGATGTCTGTGCCCCTGATTCACCGCAGAATAAGCACTCAGCATATCCATATATTCATTGCCTTCCGGGTCCTTTACCCAAGCACCCAGCGCTTCAGAAATAACAATTGGCAGCGGATGATAATTGTTGGCACCGTAATGAGACGTCTGATCAATAATTTCTTTGGATTTTGATAAAGCTGGCATATTTGAATTCCCCCTTGTTTTCTGTTTCAACACAATATCCTGCTTTCCCTTTTTATAAATGCAAGTTTCGTGCCAACTCGCACATTCGTGTATTTTCTACAATATTCGAGGCAAGGGTGCAAAAATATTCAGATATTTCGCACGAAATTTTCATATAGTGCAAAATTCTTTTGCATATCCTCTCTATTCTTTTATAAAATAGAAGCAATATTAAGAAAATAAATGAGGGAGGTTTATACTTTGGTCAAAGACAGCGAATTCCTCACATTAGTGTTTCAGAGCATTTTGGATGAAATTGATGTCGGCCTGCACGTCGTGGACGAGCATGGAAACACGATTGTTTATAACAACAAAATGATGCAAATTGAAGATATGGAGAAGCAGGACGTCTTAAATAAAAACCTGATGGATGTATTTATGTTTTCGAAGCAGCAGGACAGCACACTTGTGCAAGCCCTCCAGGAAGGCAAAACGATCAAAAATGTAAAGCAGAGCTATTTCAACAATAAAGGCCAGGAAATCACGACAATCAATCATACATATCCGATCGTCCAAGACGGCAACATCAAAGGCGCTGTCGAAATTGCCAAGGACGTGACAAAGCTGGAACGCCTGATCAGAGAGAATATGCATAAAAAAGGAAACGCGACTTACACATTTGACAGCATTCTCGGCACCAGTCCGGCGGTTCAGGATGTCATCGAAAACGCCAAGCGGGCGACCCGCACCTCTTCCTCGGTTCTTCTCGCAGGTGAAACCGGCACGGGAAAAGAGCTGTTCGCACAAAGTATCCATAACGGCAGCGACCGATCAAGCGGCCCGTTCATTTCTCAAAACTGTGCGGCTCTGCCTGACAGTCTGGTGGAAAGCATCCTGTTCGGTACGAAAAAAGGCGCGTTTACAGGTGCCGTTGACCAGCCTGGCCTGTTTGAGCAAGCCCATGGCGGCACACTTCTGTTAGATGAAATCAACTCACTGAATTTAAGCTTGCAGGCAAAATTGCTGCGCGCCCTGCAAGAACGGAAAATCAGACGCATTGGTTCGACCAAGGATACACCGATTGACGTGCGCATTATCGCCACAATGAATGAAGACCCGATTGATGCCATTGCGGGTGAACGAATGCGAAAGGACTTGTATTACAGGCTGAGCGTCGTGACACTGATCATCCCGCCGCTTCGGGAACGCAAAGAGGACATTTTGCTTCTCGCGTCAGAGTTCATCCAGAAAAACAACCACCTGTTTCAAATGAATGTCGAACATATCAGTGAAGATGTGAAGCAATTTTTCTTATCCTACGATTGGCCGGGAAATATTCGCGAGCTTGAGCATATGATCGAGGGCGCGATGAATTTCATGACAGATGAACAAACGATTACGGCCAACCATCTGCCATATCAATACCGCATGAAAATCAAGCCGGCAGACATCTCGAAGCCGGAACCCGCAGGGCATCAGCCCGCCGCTGATTTGAAAGAAAAAATGGAGAGCTTTGAAAAATATGTGATCGAAAACATCCTTAGAAAACACGGCCATAACATTTCAAAAACCGCTCAGGAGCTCGGCATCAGCAGACAAAGCCTGCAATACCGGCTGAAGAAGTTTTCTCTGCACGCAAAATAAACCTATGTACATCATTAAAATAACAACCAGTAATCATACAGAACAAACCATTAAAATAAACGCTGAAAATGGAAAGCTGACAAGCCCTTACACGCTGTTTCACGTGTAACATCCATCTTGTATTTTCTTCATATTCGATCTTTTTTTTGAAATGGAACGGGCGTGATCCCGTTCCGTTTTTTTGCATAAAAAAACAGCCTGGCATCAGTGCCAGACTGCTTGTATTAACTTCCTAACTGATCTGCGGAGGACAGCTTCACTTCAACGGATTTTTCTTTTCCGCCGCGGTAAAACGTCACCTTCACCCGATCACCGACTCTTTTCTGATAAAGCCGCTTCCGAAGATCCACAATATCATTTATTTTTTGCCCGTCAAATTCAGTGATGACATCCAGCTCCTTGAGTCCCGCTTTTCCGGCAGGTGATAAGGCATCTACACCCATTATCACAGCTCCGTTGGTCACATGTTTAGGAAGCTTCAGCGTTTCGTCCCAATGGTAGCTTGCGATATCATTTAACGATTTCATTTCAATACCAAGGAACGGACGTTTCACTTTGCCGTATTTCTCTATATCCTCTATCACCGGGATCACAAGCTTAGATGGAATGGACAGGCCAATCCCTTCAACCGCTGACTCCGCGATTTTCATTGAATTGATGCCAATGACTTTTCCGTCCATATTCAACAAAGCTCCGCCGCTGTTCCCCGGGTTAATGGCTGCATCGGTTTGCAGCACCTCTGCATTCCAGTCAGGCTGACCGTCATCATTGGAATCAACCGGAATCGCCCTCTCTGTTCCCGATATGACGCCCTGTGTGACAGAGCCTGCAAATTCAAGGCCTAACGGATTGCCGATCGCAATTACCGGTTCCCCAGATTTTACTTTATCTGAATTGCCAAAATCAGCGACAGCTTTGATTTTATCGCTTTTCACCCGCAAAACGGCAAGATCCATCAGCTGGTCGCTGCCGACAAGCTCAGCAGACACACGCGAACCGTCTTTTAAACTGATTTCAATTTGGGAAGCGCCCTCGATCACATGATGGTTGGTCACGACATAAGCAGAGTGGTCATTTTTCTTATAGATGACGCCTGAGCCGCTCCCAGCCTCACCGCTTTCTCCCCAAATATCTGTTTTTTGAATGTTTACGACACCGACAACAGCCGGCGACACATTGCTGACAATCTGAGTGACAGCGTTGTTCACACTGACATTCACTGTTCGAATTGATTCCCGGCCGTTGGTCTGCTGCTGATCCGCCTCGCCCGTATCAAACCCCTCATTTGAAAGGTACGGCATAATAAACGCCATCAATACAGCGCCGACAATCACCCCAATCAGGCTTGAAAGAAAATAACCTTTTTTGCTTCTCTTCGGCTGTTCAGGAGTATTATGTTCTTCCTCACGCTCGTAATCCACCATATTCCATCCTTTCAGAGAACGTTGATATGGTTATATTGTGGATTAGAAACTCCTATAATAGTCATGTTACACAAGAAAAAATTATACAGCGCAAAGCGGAGTAGCCTTTTTCGGATCGGTATCAAACAAATCAAATGTTTCGCCTGTCACAAATCCTTTAGAAGCCAATGTCTGCTGGACCGACATTCTGGCCAGCTCTTTCATATTGTTGTCCTGACTCAAATGAGCGAGGTAGATACGAGACGTCTCGTCGCCGATGACATCCGTCATCGCCAACGCAGCATCTTCATTTGAAACGTGCCCGACGTCACTTAAAATCCGCCGCTTAATGCTCCAAGGGTATCTTCCCATTTGCAGCATGCCGACATCATGATTGCTTTCAAAAACGAACACATTCGCCGAGCGGATAATGCCCTTCATCCGGTCGCTGACATACCCTGTATCTGTCATTAACGCGAGCTTGCGCCCATTACAATGAAACACATAAAACATGGGCTCTGCCGCATCATGAGAGACGCCAAACGATTCTACATCAAGTCCGCCAAACGACTTCACCGTCTCCATCGGAAACTCAAACTTTTGATCGGTATCAATTTTGCCGATCTGGTTCTCCATCGCCTTCCACGTCTTCTCGTTCGCATAGATCGGAAGCTTGTACTTTCTGGCGATAACGCCGAGGCCTTTAATATGGTCACTATGCTCATGCGTCACAAAAATGCCGTCCACATCATCCAGCTTACGTCCGATTTGCGCCATTAATCCATCCATGGCTTTCCCGCTCAAACCGGCGTCCACTAAAAACGCGTGATCCTCTGTTTCCAGGTAAAACGCATTTCCCGTACTCCCGCTCGCAAGAACGCTAAATTGCAAGCTCATTTCAGTTCACTCCATTATTTTGATTGGTCTGTATCTAAAATCGTACTCTCCAAAGCATTCACAGTAAAATACTCTTGCACTTTCTTTTTCTCGCCGTTCACTTTTTTATCATACTCCACCGTAACTCTCCATACCGGAGCCAGCACCTGCGTGCTTGTCAGCGGATATTGCGCCACATAGCCGAATTTCACACTCTTTATGGTGCAGTATTCTTTTAATTGATTTTGATAGTACAATAATTCAACCGCATCAAGCTCAGTAATTAAGTTTTCCTTCTGAATCTGTTTAAAGGTTTCAAGCGTCGACTGCTCGTATGACACAACCTCGTTTTTATCGTTTAAGTGCAAAATTACTTGTCCGATCATATTAGAGGAGTTGTCAGTCTTCTGATAAATGTAATGGCCTTCATACGTTTGGAAGTAAATGATTTCTTTTTTAGATTTATCCACCTTCCAAAGCTTATATTTTTCACCATCTTGAATTTTAGAAGACACAAGCGCCTGTGCATCGTCCTCTGTGTTTTTCTTTGAAAGGGCAATCGGGCTCGTAAACTTCATCTTTAAGTTCGTTACTTTATGATCATCACTAGGCATATCCATCATAGGCTTTTGATCCTTGAGTGATTCAATATCATCCTTCGTGAAGACTTTTTGATTCGCTGTGATCCGATAGCCTTCTATCGCTTCTTTATCCAGACCTTCATACGTGATATGGTCTGCCTTCATGTCATGCTCTACATCATTTTTAATGACTTCATATTCTTTACTATTAGATTGCTTCTCAAAAAATTGATAGCCTAAGAAAATATCTAAAATGAGGAAGGCAACGATGAAGATTGTTTTTGTCTTATTCCACTCCATTGTCTGCCCCCTCCTTCGTCAATAATTCCTTCGTAATCGGCACCACTTTTCCATTTATTCTCATAGCCCAAACCGGTTCAAGCTCAACAAGAGGATCATCGTTGGTTGATGTTGAGATCATCTGATACGCAGGGAAAATCTGATCAATTTTGTCCGTATCATACGCCGTTTGTCTGGACAGAAGAGCCCTCACTTCCCTGCCGCTCATCAGCTGTGTCTCACTTGTTTTAATCGGATTCGTTCCAAGACTGTAGTTCGGCCGTTTATAGCTGAGAATATCGTCATTGGCCCATTGGACGGTGATTGCCGAAGTTCCGCCAAACGGTTTAGACATGCTGTTAATGACCGGGAGCTGATCCATAAAGATATAGAAGCTCAGCTGCTGGCTGTCGTTGATATTAAAAAATTGATAGTGATCCGTCCAGCTTCCTGTATCCTCTAGGTACTTCTGGCTCTTTTTGATTAATTCACCTGTTTGATACGAAGTGCTCTGCACTAAATTACGCTGCTGGAATTGAACCTGCCGCTGGGTCAGGCTGACATCTAAACGGCTGATGCCGTCCGTCAGTACATTTCTGTTATTATAATTCGAATCTTCTCTTACAATGCTCGGATCGCTGAACAGCGCTTGTTTAAAAGTGTTTGTTTTAATTGATTCCGTAACAAATTCCTTTTTATCCATCGTAAGCGATTTGTTCGGAAGCAAAAACTCTTTCTTTGTGCCGATCGAGAACAAGCTGTACGCAGGCATATTTGATTCTTTGTTTTTTAAATCGTTCATGATATTCCGGTAGTTTGCTGATTCAACCGTCACTTCCAGAATAAGCTGCTTGCTGTAAGATACCAAATAAATCTTCTTATTCGTTTTTGTTTCATCGAATGGGATCATAATATGATCAAACGAGCTGTATTCAAACGATTGATTGGACCATTTAAACAGCGTTTGAATAATATCAATAGGTATCGTGTCACTGAATTGCAGATCAAGCTTGGCAGCAGAACCGCCTCTTCCATAAAACCAGCTCTTAAATCCGGCCTTATCATATTGATCCGATATATCTTTAATGCCTTTTACATCCCAATGCGGCAAATCTGACCAGACTTCATCATAAAGCGTTTCATCATCGACCTTATAATGAGCACCGTCATCATGAATAAACATTTCCCGCGGTTTTACCGTTTCAGACAGCTTTTGGGTATTTTTTTCAATTTTATGCTTCTCACGCACCGTAGACTCTGCTGATGACGAGTCTTCAGAAAAATTAGGCTGAAATGTCCATATGCTCCATGTAAAAACAAGACTGATGACGACGAGTACCGTAAGTAATATTGTTTTTATATTTTCACGCTTCATCCCAATCATCCTCTTGTTCCTCTTTATATGGAAGAGTAAAAGTTATCGTTGTGCCTTTTCCTTCTACACTGTCTGCCCAAATATCTCCGCCGTGCGCCTGAACCATTTCCCTGGCAATGGCAAGTCCCAGACCTGTCCCGCCGAGCTTTCTCGTTCTCGCTTTATCAACCCTGTAGAAGCGGTCAAAGACTTTTTCGACATCCTTTTTCGGAATCCCGATCCCTTCATCCTTAACGCTGATATAGAGAAGTTCTTCCTCTTCATTTACGTCAATTGAGAAGGTGACATGTCCGCCTTCAGGTGAATATTTTAAAGCGTTGGAAATAATATTATCGAGCACCTGCGTAATTTTATCCTGGTCAATCTCCACATACAGGTTTCTGTCCGGCAGATTGCGGATAAATTCCACATGCTGTTCCTTCGTCATTTCAAAACGATCAATAATGAGCGACATAAATCGGACGATTTGAATCCACTCACGATTAAATTGATAATCCTTGCTGTCAAATTTAGAAAGCTGAAGCAAATCGTTTACAAGCCGAATCATCCGCTCTGTTTCATTCTGCGTCACCATTAAGAAACGCGGCGCAATGTCTTTATTTTCCCACGCGCCTTCCGCTAATGCCTCTAAATAACTGCGCATGGTCGTAAGCGGCGTCCGCAGCTCGTGTGATACATTCGCTACAAACTCTCTGCGCTCCTGGTCAATTTTCTCCTGCTCGGTTACATCGTAAATGACAGCAATTAAACCGTCGATTTTACCATGCTCCCTTTGAATCACGGAGAAATTGACACGAAGCACTGTCAATTCATCGTCGCGCTCAATTTCGAGCAGCATAGAGTCCTGCTGTTCGACTAAATCTTCAAAAGTATAATTCTCTTGAATCCCCAGCAAGCTTGTAATCGGCATTTCTAAGGCTGTTTCACGTGAAACGTTCAGCAGCTCCAGCGCCGGGCTGTTCAAGAGAATAATCGCGCCGTTTCGGTTTGTGGCAATAACGCCATCCGTCATATAGGCAATAACAGAGGAAAGCTTTCTGCGTTCACCCTCTGTCATTGCCTGAGCATCTTCAAGCTCTCTCGTTAAGTGATTAAACGTTGTGGCGAGCTGTCCAATTTCATCATGTCCGTACTTTCTAACCTTCCTGGAGAAATTCCCTTTCGCAAGCTCCATTGCCTGCTTCCTCATATCTGAAAGCGGGTGGGTAATGGTTCTGGCCAGAAAAATACCGAGAAGGGCTGTCAAAACGAGGGCCAAACCAGTGCCGGAGGCCAGTATCGTGTTGATGGTCTTCATTTGGCCAAAGACATCTTCCATGCTCGCTACTACATAAATCGCTCCGACAACCTCTTGGTTTTCAGTCGTAACGGGCTTTGCGGAAATGAGGACTCTTATTTTGCTTTTCGGGTCATAATATTTTCTAGAATAAGACTGTTTAGTAGAAAAAATTCTTTTAAAAATGAGATCCGTCGTTTGTTTCCCTGCAACTTCTTCTCCATATGGCCTTGAAGAGCCAACCACTTCATAGCTTTTATCAACAAAACTAATTTCCCGAATCTCATCACTCTTCGTGAAGTCATTCAAAATACGGCTGACATCATCCTTAATGACGGTGCTGTCATTATCGCTCTTATATTCCTGCTCAATATAATAAGAAAGGTTGTCGATTCGCTGATTAAGCGATTGTTCATAAGATGTAATCAGCGACTTCTCTACCTGATTGACAAAATACACACCAATGACTTGCATCGCGATGATAATCAAAAGCACATAAATCAAGGTAATCTTAAATTGGATCGACCGAAAAAAACCAACCTTATTCATTGGGCATTAGTCCTGTTCAGGGTTTCTCAAGTAATAACCGACGCCGCGGCGTGTGACAATCCAATTTGGATGGCTCGGGTTGTCCTCAATTTTTTCACGAAGGCGGCGCACTGTTACGTCAACCGTTCTGACATCCCCAAAGTAATCGTATCCCCATACTGTTTGCAGCAAGTGCTCACGTGTCATGACTTGTCCGATGTGTTTTGCCAGGTAATGCAGCAATTCGAACTCACGATGGGTTAATTCGATCGTTTCATCTCGTTTTGACACTACATACGCGTCAGGGAAGATCACGAGGGAGCCGATATGAATGTCGTTGGAAGATGATTCTTCCTCCGCTGGCGCTGTTGTCAGCTGGCGGCGCAAGTTCGCTTTCACACGGGCTAAAAGCTCTCGTGTGCTGAATGGTTTCGTAACATAGTCATCCGCGCCGATTTCAAGCCCGATGACCTTATCAATTTCTGAATCCTTAGCCGTCAGCATAATGATAGGCATATCGTATTTCTTTCTGACTTCACGGCATACTTCAACGCCGTCTTTATTCGGAAGCATAATATCTAAAAGAATTAAATCAGGCTGAAGCTCTTCCACCATTTCAACGGCTTCATTTCCGTCATAGGCGCAATGCACTTCATAGCCCTCTTTTCTTAAGTTAAATTCTAATATATCTGCAATCGGTTTTTCATCATCTACTACAAGGATCTTTTTATCCATCATTTTTGATTTCCTCCTGCCGAATGGTCTTCATTTCATCTATATCACATTCGTTACATCACTTATGGCCCAAATAGAACAATGGGTCCTTGTCTATTATAACGGTTTAAGGTCAAAAGATAAAAAAAATAAAGGTTTAGAAAAAAACACATTTTTCACCTTCATCCACCAGTTGTCTATCTTTTGTCATGTTTTTCAACTTTTCTTAAAAAAGATAATTTAAATGAAACCTCCCCTCACCTGCGTGCGTCTTTTCATTGACGTCTTCTTCTTTGAACCGGCCGCAGGGCCGGTTCTCCCTTTTTCTTCTATTATAACACTCCGCATGTTTATCCTTTTTATAAAGAAAAAACGCACCTACGATTGCAGATGCGTTTGGTAAGTGGCTCGGGACGGAATCGAACCGCCGACACACGGATTTTCAGTCCGTTGCTCTACCAACTGAGCTACCGAGCCAAATCATTTATTTTTCTCTACTTAGTAAAGTAAAATGGCGGTCCGGACGGGACTCGAACCCGCGACCTCCTGCGTGACAGGCAGGCATTCTAACCAACTGAACTACCGGACCTTACAGTAATTTGTCTGGAGAGCTGTCGTGTCAACTCTCGCAGACAAATAAGGAATTTAGCAATAACGCTAAAGTAAATCAATGACCCGTACGGGATTCGAACCCGTGTTACCGCCGTGAAAGGGCGGTGTCTTAACCGCTTGACCAACGGGCCTTCACAAAAATGGTGAGCCATGAAGGACTCGAACCTTCGACCCTCTGATTAAAAGTCAGATGCTCTACCAACTGAGCTAATGGCTCTTAAGATGCCGGATTTTTCATAGAGCAAACGACTTGGATCAAGTTCTTATCTTGTACTCTATTGAAGCAGTTTCCGTAACAACGAGATTTATAATATCATGAACAAATAGAAGTGGCAATAACTTTTTTGGTTTTTTTTCATATTTTTTTCTCAGACCAACTTATCTGCAGTTTTCAAACAAAAAACAAGCCCCTGAAAACAGGGGCTTGCGGGTATTCTACTTAGTTCGCACGGTACACGCTGCGAAGGACATTTGTCTGTGAACGGTCTGGACCGACAGAGAAAATAGAAAGCGGAATGCCTGTCAGCTGAGACACACGCTCAAGATAGTGGCGCGCGTTTTCCGGAAGCTCGCTAAGGCTCTTCGCACCTGTGATATCCTCAGTCCAGCCTGGCATTTCTTCATAAACCGGTTCACATTCTGCAAGTGCTTTAAGGCTTGCAGGGAACTCTTCGATGACTTCTCCTTTGTAACGGTAAGCCACACAAATTTTCAGTGTTTCAATACCTGTTAACACGTCAATTGAGTTCAATGAAAGATCTGTGATTCCGCTGACACGGCGGGCGTGGCGGACAACGACACTGTCAAACCAGCCGACACGGCGCGGGCGGCCTGTTGTTGTTCCGTATTCACGTCCGACTTCACGGATTTGATCACCGATTTCGTCTTTCAGCTCAGTCGGGAAAGGACCATCGCCGACACGAGTCGTATAGGCTTTTGAGACACCGACTACGTGCTTTATTTTTGTCGGGCCGACACCTGAACCGATGGTGACACCGCCGGCAACCGGGTTAGATGACGTAACAAACGGGTATGTTCCTTGATCGATATCAAGCATAACCCCTTGTGCGCCTTCAAATAACACGCGGCGTCCTTCATCAAGCGCATCATTTAAAACAACGGATGTATCGCAGACATATTTCTTAATCTGCTGTCCGTATTCATAATACTCTTCTAAGATATCTTCTATTTTAAATCCTTCTGTCTCGTACATTTTCTCAAGCAGACGGTTTTTTTCTTCAAGATTGCGTTCGAGTTTCTCCGCAAACGCGTCACGATCCAACAGATCCGCGATACGAATGCCGATACGGGCTGCTTTATCCATATAAGCAGGGCCGATTCCTTTTTTCGTTGTGCCGATCTTGTTTGCTCCTTTTCGCTCTTCTTCCACTTCATCCAACTTCAAATGATACGGCAGAATCACGTGAGCTCTGTTGCTGATTCTCAGGTTATCTGTACTGACGTTGCGCTCATGAAGATACGCAAGCTCTGTGACTAATGCTTTTGGATCTACAACCATTCCGTTTCCGATCACACACGTCTTATCTTTATAGAAAATTCCAGACGGGATTAAGTGAAGCTTGTATGTGACTCCGTCAAACTTGATGGTGTGCCCTGCGTTATTTCCGCCTTGATAACGGGCGATCACTTCTGCATTTTCTGACAGGAAATCTGTGATTTTACCTTTCCCTTCATCGCCCCATTGCGTACCTACTACAACTACTGAAGACATGTCCGTGCACCTCCGTTAACCTTTCAAAAACGATTCTATTCAAACAAATCAAGTTTATCAGTGAAGAAACAGAAAGTCAATTGTAAATCCGAACATTAAATTCTTGTAAATCCAAATTCGTTCGCTTTAATTGACTTTAGAAGCGTTTTCTTAAAGATTTGCCTTGAAAAGCTCATGAAACTTTTATCCTTTAGCAGAAGAAAGAATCACTTGCCTGAAATCCCTTTTGTGTTCATGAACACGATCCGCCAGCCGTCTGGATCCTCTATCGTCACCCCTCCATGACTCCAGTACGGGTTCTCAGGTTCAGCCTCCTGATAGCCCATGCTTTTTAATTTTGCAGTAATGGCTTTGATTTCTTCTTCGCTCGGCACATAAAAGACGAGCAGGCTGTCTGGGTGGGGAACGGGGGCTGTTCTTTCCTCTTCATGCTGGGTGAATTCCAAGTGGTAATCGGTATGCGGGAGGCCAAACATGACTCCGTCAAACCCATTATGCTGATGAAATTCACCAATTCGTTTTAAGCCCAGCCCTTCTTCATAAAAGCGAATGATCTGATCAAGCCGGCCCGTAGGTCTTGCTATCCGAATTTGCGCGGCATGAAATTGTGAAAAACGATGTCTCATTGTTACCCTCTCCTTTTTGTCTCATTTTATTAAAACGCTTTCATTTTCACATCCGCTAAGTGGCTGGTTCCTCTTCAGTCTTTTGGATGAAAAAACCCCAAGAAGAAGCTCTTGGGGTTTACGCGCCAGGCGGAACACCTGCGTCATCAAAACGCCGTTCCAGGTTGACGAATTTATTGTATTCTTTTACGAACGCAAGAGACACGGTTCCTACCGGGCCGTTACGCTGTTTGGCAATAATGATTTCGATAATGTTTTTGTTCTCAGATTCTTTGTCATAGTAGTCATCACGATAAAGGAACGCGACAATATCCGCATCCTGCTCGATACTTCCTGATTCACGGATGTCAGACATCATCGGACGTTTGTCCTGACGCTGCTCAACGCCACGTGAAAGCTGAGAAAGCGCGATAACAGGGACTTGAAGCTCCCTGGCGATCGATTTCAGTTCACGGGAAATTTCTGATACTTCCTGCTGACGGTTATCCTTTGAACGTCCGCTTCCCTGGATCAATTGCAAGTAATCGATCAAAATCATGCCAAGACCGCTTTCCTGCTTCAAACGGCGGCATTTGGCGCGGATTTCACTGACACGGATACCCGGTGTATCATCGATATAAATCCCGCTGTTGGACAGGCTTCCCATCGCCATCGTCAGCTTGCCCCAATCTTCTTCTGTCAGATTTCCTGTACGAAGGTTTTGGGCATTGATATTTCCTTCGGCACAAAGCATACGCATAACGAGCTGCTCGGCACCCATCTCAAGACTGAAAATGGCTACACTCTCGTCGGTCTTCGTCGCTACGTTTTGCGCGATATTCAAGGCAAAGGCCGTTTTCCCTACTGACGGACGGGCAGCCACAATAATCAAGTCATTGCGCTGGAATCCGGCAGTCATCCGATCAAGCTCAGAAAACCCTGTCGGAATCCCGGTAATATCGCCTTTTCGATTGTGAAGCTGCTCGATGTTGTCATACGTCTGAACAAGGACATCCTTGATATTTTGGAAGGCGCTTGTATTTTTGCGCTGCGCCACTTCCATAATCGTTTTTTCCGCTTCACTGAGTAAATCTTCGACCTCGTCCTCGCGGGTATATCCGTCCTGAGCGATGGTTGTCGCTGTTCTGATTAACCGGCGAAGAATTGATTTTTCCTCAACGATCTTTGCGTAATATTCTATGTTAGCCGCTGTCGGCACCGAGTTTGCGATATCAGTCAGATACGATATGCCTCCCACTTCTTCCAGCAGGTCCGTGTTGGCAAGCTCTGACGTCACCGTAACTAAATCAACCGGTTCACCGCGGTCTCCGAGCACCAGCATCGCATTATAAATTTTTTGGTGGGACATTCTATAGAAATCATCTGGAATCAATACCTCTGAAGCCAGTGTTAAAGCAGACGGCTGTAAAAAGATAGCGCCTAACACGGCTTGTTCGGCTTCTATATTTTGCGGCGGCAGCCGATCATTCAGAAGGTCTGTCATGCTAAGCACCGTCCTCTCATTAAAAAATCTCCAAACTCCATTTTACCATTTATCCAGAAAAAAAATAGAAAAATTCTTTGTTTCCTATTTTTTTCAGTCAGCAGATTGGATAGTTTCGGACAGTGTCAGGCTGGGAAAAAAACTGATAAATCTTGAGGGAGGAATGAATGATGCTGAAAAAATACGCCGTAACACCCAACGTCGATGCGGACGGCTGGTTTATCAAAGTGGAGAATGTGGCGCCTACAGCTTTATACACCTCAAAAGACGCCGCTATTGAAAAAGCGAAGCAGGTAGCCAAAGAGAACAGCCCGGCAAAGCTTGTGATTTATGACCAGCATAAAAATGTGGAAGATGAACTTTCTTTCTAACAAACTGAAAGCCTTCGCTGCCGCGGGGCTTTTTTTAGCGGGTACGACACGGCTATTCCATCCATTTGAATCCAATACGCATCATGAGATCCGCCGCCTTTTGATACAGCTCCCACTCTTCAAATGAAGCAAATTTCCCCATCAGCTCCTGAAGCTTATGCCGCAATGCAATATATTCTTCCAATGTGACAGCTTTCTCTGTGTCTATCTGATGCTCATACAGCATTTGTTTTAATAATGATAACGGTTTGTTCATGATGAACCCTCCTTATCTCTTTTATAAGGGGCATTTTCCGAATGCACCATTCCTTTGTGATATCTTCTTACGTTTCACATCTGATTCTTGTACAATGGACAAAAGAGAGGAGGGATCTTTGTGAGACCTTTGCAAATTTCTGCTGAAACTGCACAAAAGCTTGCAGAGTCTTTGAATCTGCCGCTTGAACAGATCATGCATATGCCTCAGCATATTCTGCTTGCCAAAATGGCTGAATTGCAGAAAGAGGACAAATCATAACCTGCACTCGCATACTTGCTTACATGTATCGGAATGATATTAAGTATATGTTAGAAAAGAGGAGTAACAGCTTTGCCACATCCACAAAATAAAAAAATCCAATCGTTTTGGCTGATTGCCGGTATTATCTTTATCGCGTTTAACTTAAGACCCGCAATCACTTCAGTCGGGCCGGTCATCAGCTCCATCAGGACCGAGCTGCACATGTCCAATGGGGCAGCCGGTTTTTTGACCGCACTGCCGCTGCTTTCGTTTGCCGTTCTTTCTCCGCTCGCGCCTAAGCTCGGACGGCGCCTAGGAAATGAGCGAACCTTATGGCTTGGTCTCCTGATACTGTTTATCGGTGTTTTGATTCGATCTGCCGGCTATACCCCCGCTTTGTTTTTCGGAACGGCACTCATCGGAATCGGAATTGCGATCGGAAACGTACTTTTGCCTAGCTTAATCAAACATAAATACCCTGAAAAGCCAGGGATCATGATCAGCCTGTATACGACATCAATGAATATATTCGCTGCTTTAGCATCAGGTATCAGCGTTCCTTTAGCGTCCCAGTTGGATGGCGGATGGAAACAGGGATTTCTTTTATGGGGAGGCTTGGCATTTCTAGCCTTGCTGATTTGGATACCTCAGCTTCGCCATCGGGATGCGTCCAACCAGACGCCGCAGCTTAAAACCAGTCCGATTTGGGCTTCCAAAGTGGCATGGTTCGTCACCATCTTCATGGGCCTGCAATCATTTTTATTTTACAGCAGTATCGCCTGGTTTCCTGAGATTCTCCGTTCACACGGGATTGATACGTCAACCGCCGGATGGCTTGTATCACTCATGCAATTTGCGAGTCTGCCTTCCACTTTTCTGACACCGGTTTTAGCTGACCGCGTGAAACATCAGCGCGGGATCGTTGCAGTGCTGACCGCAGTCTATCTGATCGGTCTATGCGGATTATTAACGGGCGGCAGCCATGCTATGCTTGCCATCTGGATGGTGATAATCGGTATCGGACAAGGCTCCAGCATTAGTCTGGCACTCACTCTCATTGGGCTCCGCAGTGAGAATGCGTATCAGGCGGCAGCGCTGTCGGGCATGTCACAGTCATTTGGCTACCTTCTTGCAGCCGTCGGACCGATCTTTGTCGGGTATCTCTTTGACCAGACACATTCATGGACAATGCCGATTGTGCTTCTTATTGCTGCTTTAATCGTCATGGGAACAGCAGGACTCGGGGCAGGACGCGATCGATACGTCCTTCAGACAGAGAGAAAGAGAAATTCAGCGTAGAAAAAGGGCGGGGAAGATGTCTCCGCCTCTTTTTTATGGAAAAACTGTCAGACATTCTTTGAATCTTTATGGTTTATTCATAAGTTTTTCATATTTGTTTTTTACAATAAGACATCATAAAGAGGTGAAAAACGATGAAAACCAAACGTTTCGACACAGTCCTTATTGTTATTTTGCTTGCAGCGGCTTTTCTCAACACCTATCACATTTGGCAGGATGACGCCGCGAACCAATACTATCTGGCAGCGGTGAAAAGCATGACGCAAAGCTTCCACAATTTCTTCTATGCGTCATTTGACCCTTCCGGATTTGTAACAGTTGATAAGCCGCCTGTTGTTTTATGGATTCAAACGATCTTCGCGCTGATCTTTGGTGTTCATACGTGGAGTGTCATCATTCCTCAGGCTCTCGCCGGGGTTGGATCGGTATTCCTTCTGTACAGAATGATCAAACCGACATTTGGCATTGGAGCGGCCCGCGCCGCCGCGCTTGTCATGGCGCTGACACCGATCGCAGTCGCCGTCAGCCGGACAAACAACATTGACAGCATGCTTGTCTTTACCTTATTGCTCGGTTCATCATGCCTGCTTCGGGCGGTCAAACAAGGCAAGCTCGTTTGGCTCCTGACAGCTTTTGGCCTGATCGGCCTTGCATTTAATATGAAAATGATGCAAGCCTTTATGGTATTGCCTGCATTTGTGTTATTCTACCTGATTGCTTCTCGGATTTCGCTAAAGAAAAAAACAGGATCGCTGATTCTGTCTCTTATCCTCCTAACCGGTATATCGCTCTCATGGGCGGTTATTGTGGATTCAACATCCTCCTCCAGCCGGCCGTATATCGGAAGCAGCCAGACAAACTCTGTGTTAGAACTCGCCTTCGGATATAACGGCACAGAGCGGCTGCTTGGGCAAACCACCGGCCTTGCACGCGGTGATATGAATGGCGCAGGCGGCGGCAACATGCAGAATAATGGCACGATGCAAGCGCCAAATCACAATGAGTCCTCTGACGGAACCTCTTCATCTCAGAACGGAAACAGCAAGGCAGATGGAAATCAAAACAGCACCGGTTCCTTCGGGGGCAATGCACCTCAGCCGCCTTCTGGACAAAACGGCACTTCCAATGGAGGGGGCGGCACACCTCCAACAGGCGGACCAGGAAATGGAGGACCCGGCGGTGGCGGCGGAAAAAGCATGAACATGTTCGGCACAGGTGATGCAGGACCGCTTCGTCTCTTCCAATCTGCTCTTTCCGGCCAGATCAGCTGGATGCTTCCATTCGCATTGATCGGATTATTAGGTGTAATTGTCAGCTGGTACCGTGATCGCCGCGGTCAGGCTACGGAAATGCAGGAAACGATATTCTGGACAGCATGGCTCGTACCTGTGGCAGGTTTCTTCAGCATCGCGGGATTCTTCCACCAGTATTACTTGATTATGCTGGCACCGCCGATTGCCGCACTTTCCGGTATTGGATGGTATACAATGTATCGCTTATACAAAAACAATAAAGATTGGTCAAGCTGCCTGCTGCCAGCGGCCGTCTTCATCACAGCCGCATTCCAAGTGTATATTTTGAGTGCTTATACAAGCCAAATCGGCAGTGGTTGGATGTATGTACTTGGACTCGCTGGACTCGGCATCACGATTGCTCTGCTCATGCTCAAAAGCAGCAAAAAGCTAATCATTGTCAGCTTATGTGTGCTGCTGCTCGCACCAATCTACTGGTCAGCAACGCCGCTTTTATACGGGGGCAACAGCGTTCTTCCTGAATCCGGCCCGCAGCTTAAAAGCTCGGCAAACGGAGGAAACATGTTCTCCTCAGAAATGGACACCGGTCTCCTGTCTTATCTGAGAGAGCATAATACCGGCGAAGAGTATTTATTTGCTGCGTTGACAACCGTAACGGCTGCGCCATATATCATCAATACAGATGAATCTGTCATGGCACTCGGCGGCTTCAACGGCACAGATCCGATTCTGACTGTCTCTGAGCTGAAAAAACTGGTCAATGAGGGCAAAGTGAAATACTTCCTGCTGTCAGAAACTAACTTAGGCAATACTGAACTCGTTTCTTGGATCAAGAAACACGGCCAAGAAATATCTTCTGACGAGTACAGCAGTTCCTCGAGCAGCACAAGCAGCCAGCAAGGCATGAAAGGTGGACCTGGCGGAGAAAGCCAGCAAACCCTTTATCTCGCAGAATAAAAAAAGGGGCTTGGATCAATCCAAGCCTCTTTTCTATTAAGCTTCTTCTTTCACATGTACCTTTAACACAGCCTGCACCTCAGGATGCAATTTCACAGGAACGTTTGTATATCCTAACGCACGGATGCCGTCCGGCAGTTCCAGCTTTCGCTTATCCACTTTAATGTTATGGTCTTTTTGAAGCTGTTCAGTAATTTGCTTGCTTGTGACAGAGCCGAACAAACGGCCGCCTTCACCTGATTTCGCGCTGAGCTCAACAGTCAGTTTTTCTAATGTTTCTTTTAAGCTCTTTGCCTGCTCAAGCTCTGCGATGGCTTCTTTTTTCTCTTTCTGCTTTTGACCGTTTAGTACACTGATGTTTGACGCGTTCGCTTCAACCGCGAGGCCTTTTTTAATCAGAAAGTTATGCGCATAACCGTCTGCTACGTTTTTCACTTCGCCTTTTTTTCCTTTTCCTTTTACATCCTGTAAGAAAATAACCTTCATCTTTGTACGCCTCCCTCAAAATACTCATCTATGGCGCCCTTCAGCCGCTCCAGCGCTTCTGTTACTGAAATGCCGGATAACTGAGTCGCCGCATTTGTTAAATGTCCTCCGCCTTCCAGCGCCTCCATGATGATCTGAACATTCACATCGCCAAGAGACCGCGCACTGATACAAACAGTTTGTTCATCACGTCTAGCTACCGCAAATGAAGCCTCAACCTCGCTCATCGACAGCAGTGAATCCGCAGCCTGCGCAATCAGCACTTGATCGAAATATTCATCTTCATTCTCAGGCAGAGACGCAATCGCAATGTTCTCTTTATAGAGGGCCGTATGCTGGATCAGCTTCGCCCGTTTAATATAGGAATCAACGGTTTCTTTGAGGAACTTCTGCACAAGCACCGTATCGGCGCCTTTCGCTCTTAAATATGAAGCTGCATCAAAGGTCCGCGAGCCAGTGCGGAGTGAAAAGCTCTTTGTATCCACTATTATACCAGCTAATAGGGCGGTTGCTTCAATCATATTGATTTTTAAGCGCTTCGGCTGATACTCAAGCAGCTCTGTCACCAATTCCGCTGTTGATGAAGCGTACGGCTCCATATAGACGAGCAGCGGGTCTCTGATAAATTCTTCGCCTCTGCGGTGATGGTCGATGACCACAATATGTTCAATTTTGTTTACCAGCCGTTCTTCCATGACAAGCGACGGCTTATGTGTATCCACGATGACAAGCAGCGTGTCGTCATTGGCAATTTCCATCGCTTCTTCAGGCGTAATAAACCTGGACCACAGATCTTCATATTTTTTAATTTCCTCAATCAAGCGCTGCACACTTGAACCGATTTGATTCGGATCAATCACAATAAATCCATCTTTGTTATTTGCCTGTGACACCTTTAATATCCCGATCGCCGCGCCGATAGAATCCATGTCGGGGAATTTGTGTCCCATGATAATCACATTGCTGCTTTCAGAAACGATTTCTTTTAAAGCATGAGAAATCACGCGGGCGCGCACCCTTGTTCGCTTCTCCATCGGGTTTGTTTTACCGCCGTAAAACTTCACTTTACCGTTTGGCAGCTTAATGGCTACTTGGTCTCCGCCGCGGCCCAGCGCTAAATCCAGACTGGATTGCGCCAAATCGCCAAGCTCTTTCAGCGATGAGACCGAAGCTCCGATACCAACGCTTAAGGTCAGCGCAACGCCGTCAAATGAAGTTTTTTCCCGTACCTCATCCAGAATCGAAAACTTCGAATTTTCAAGTTCGGTTAAAATGTGTTCATTAAGCACAGCGATGAAACGTTCTGATGAAGTCCTTTTCAGGAATATTCCATACTCCTGCGCCCAAGCGTTGAGCAAAGATGTCACTTGGCTGTTCATCGTGCTTCTCGTCTGGTCGTCTAATCCTTGCGTCACATCATCATAGTTATCAAGGAAAATATAGGCCAGCACAGTTCTTTCATTTTCATATTGCTTTTCAATCTGTATCTGTTCCGTCACATCGAAGAAATAAAGCAGACGCTCATCCCGTTTGATGACCACTTTAAATTTTCGGTCATTCAATGTAACCGTTTCCGATTCTACCTCTTGTTTGATGAGCGGCACAACTGATTCACACGTATCATAAAGTGATCTCCCCACTAAAGTACTTTCATTAAAGCAAGAAGAGAGAAACGGATTTGCCCATTCTATATAGTATTGATCATTAAAAAGCATGATGCCGATCGGCATTTCCATCAATGCCTCTTCACCGACTTTTTTCAACCTGTAGGATAACGTAGAAATATAAGCGTCAATCTCTTTTCGAATAAGAGAATCCGCGCGTTTTATAAAAAACAGTATAACTGCAAGCAGCAACACTTCGACGGTTCCTATGATCCAGTTAAAATAAAAGCTGATGAGGATTGTAATGATTGACAAAGCAATCAATGCATAGATGGGATACCGAAACAACGGTTTTTCATAAAAGCTTGGCATTTCTATCACTCCCCACCATGTGAGTACAACTCATATTCACTTCACCTTATTCCTTATGTTAAAGCCCATGTCCATAACGCCTAAAATGCGAATGGCTGCCATAAAAATCGGATGCAGAAAACCAAGAATGACTGCAATGACGGCGACTGCCTTCGGATATTTTTTCTTATGGCAATAGAAAAAGATAAATGATAAACCCTGGATAAAAATAAGAAACCCGAGTATAAACTCCCCATTTAAAGCGATAGAGTACAGCATTTGGCCTTTTTCTAAAGGCAGAAATGAAAGAATGACAATCAACAAATACAGCACTACAACACTTTGCGGAAACTTCAACTCTCTAAAAGGCTTTAGACTAGGAATATCGGGGGAGAATCGCCTCAAGAGCGGCTTAGCGATAAGGTAACTGAGGAAAGAAAAAATGGCTCCTACCATCACGATAGCTGTTGGAAAAAGATATTGAACCGTACTCAATTGTTCTTCCATCAGTTTCATTTGTTTCTCAAGCTCTTCAGCATTACCCGATTGTTTCAAAACAGATTCAACGATATCGAGTGATTGCCGGTATTGTGTCATTGCTTCATCAATGATATTGATACCCAAAAACTGAATGCTTATCACAAAATAGAACACGATACAAAGCATATAAATCAGGGCACCCGAAATAATAGCATGACCGGGTTCTCTTTTTTTGAAAAAATGCCCCATGGCAATGCCCGCACAAGCTGACATAAAAGCTACAATAAGTCCGTTAAAGGACCCGACAATAAAGACAACAGGAAGACTGACAGCGCCCATCCATAATCCTAATTTCAATCCGTGTCTGATTGTATAAAGGATCATAGGCAGCGGCAGTGCAAATAACAGAATTGTTCCAATCAATGGTACATAAACGACCAACAGTGTGATGATCGCAAACAAACTGATTAAAATAGCACCTTCCATTAATGCTCTTGTTTGTTTCACTTAGTCACCTCGTATCATACTGAACATACGAATAGAAAAGAGCAGCATAAACGACTGCTCTTTTTTTCATCGCCGCAACATGTTTTGCACCAATGTTTTCATATCATCTCTAAAATTACTTTTATATTTTAACATAAGTCCAAATCGCAAGTAAAATGACGCCAATGTTTCATGTGAAACATTGCAAACGAAAAGACATTCTTTAAAAGAATGCCCATCACTTCTTATTCTTTATCATCCATAAAACCAGAAGATTCTTTGTTTTTCTTCTTCGTTTTTCTGACATACACAAATATTAAAATCACAAGTAAAAGGGTTGTTGCTTGCAGAACGCCGCTGCTAAACAAGAAAAAGTTCTTTATCATGTCCCACATCGTGTTTCACCTCTTTTTGGATGTTCTCAACCCGTATCCTATATAAGGTGAATTTCCCTTTTTAAAAACTTCAAAACATCATGAACAACATTGAACGTTGGGCATATGCTGATACAGAATCTGATTGATAAAGGAGATTTGTTACATGGATGAACGCAGAACGTTGGCTTGGCATGAAACATTAGAGATGCATGAGCTGGTTGCTTTTCAGGCAAACGGGCTCATTAAACTGAAGAAAATGATTAGAGAAGTTAGAGATCCTCAGCTCAGACAGCTTTATAGCGTGTCCATTCAGGCCGTTGAGCAAAACTTAAAAGAGCTTCTCCCATTCTTCCCTCAGGCGCCGATGCCTCGCGATGATGAAGAAGAAGAGCGCGCGGATAATCCATTTTACAGCGGTGACCTGCTCGGCTTTGCCAAAACATCTGTCCGCAGCTATGCCATCGCAATTACAGAAACAGCAACACCTCAATTAAGAACCGTACTTGTCAAACAGCTAAACGCTGCCATTAAGTTGCATGCGCAGGTTTATCAATACATGTATCAGCATGGATACTACCCATCTTACAACCTTTCTGATCTGTTAAAAAATGACGTCAGAAACGCCAATAAAGCCATTTCGATGAAATAAAAGAAGCAGCAAAGGCTCTCCCTTTGCTGCTACTTCTGCTGTTCTTTTAATAAACTGTTCGAACGACGCGCCTCCAGTACTTCTCGGTTGGCGTCGCCCCATTCTTTCATTTGCAATACAATCGGCTCAAGCGTTCGCCCGAATTCTGTCAAAGAATACTCGACCTTGGGCGGCACCTGGTGATAAACTTCGCGATGAACAATGCCATCCGCTTCAAGCTCCCGAAGCTGCAGGGTCAGCATTCGTTGGGTAATACTCGGGCAGATTTTGCGAAACTCATTGAACCGTTTCTTGCCATCTATCATGTGATAAAAAAGGATTCCTTTCCACTTTCCGCCAATGACATCTAGTGTAAATTCAACAGGACAGCCTTCTTTGTTCGGATAAATATTGTTTTTTCGGCTCATGTTCGACCCTCCAATAGTACCTTTTTTGATACTACAGATCATTTTGCAACTGACCTACCCAGTATTTTACACACCTTTCCTCTTCCACTCAAAAAAAATGCTTTTTATTCACATCAATTTTTAAGGGTTTGCATGATTACACCCGCAGCAAGACGTGTTAAACTATAAAAAGAATGTTTACACTACTTAAAAAAGGATAAGGAGTTATCATGGAAAAAATACTTATTTTCGGACACCAAAATCCAGACACAGATACGATTTGCTCTGCTATTGCTTACGCTGATTTAAAAAACAAACTCGGTTTCAACGCTGAGCCTGTCAGACTTGGACAAGTCAACGGCGAAACACAATACGCGCTAGATTACTTCAAACAAGAAAGCCCTCGTCTTGTAGAAACAGCTGCAAACGAAGTGAACGGCGTTATCCTTGTTGACCACAACGAACGCCAGCAAAGCATCAAGGATATTGAAGACGTTCAGGTTCTTGAAGTCATCGACCACCACAGAATCGCAAACTTCGAAACAGCTGAGCCGCTTTACTATCGTGCTGAGCCTGTCGGCTGTACTGCTACAATCTTAAACAAAATGTACAAAGAAAATAACGTAACAATCGAGAAAGAAATTGCCGGCCTTATGCTGTCTGCTATCATTTCTGACTCTCTGTTATTCAAATCTCCAACTTGCACTGATCAAGACGTAGCGGCAGCAAAAGAACTTGCTGAAATCGCTGGCGTAGATGCTGAAGAATACGGCTTAAACATGCTGAAAGCCGGCGCTGATTTAAGCAAAAAAACAGTTGAAGAGCTGATTTCTCTTGATGCAAAAGAATTCACACTCGGCAGCAAAAAAGTCGAAATCGCACAAGTCAACACAGTGGATATTGAAGATGTGAGAAAGCGCCAAGCTGAGTTAGAAGCAGTGATTTCTAAAGTTGTGGCTGAGAAGAACCTTGATCTGTTCCTTCTTGTGATCACAGACATCTTAGAAAACGATTCACTTGCACTTGCAATCGGTAACGAAGCGGACAAAGTGGAAAAAGCATTCAACGTCACATTAGAAAACAATACAGCCCTTCTTAAAGGCGTTGTTTCTCGTAAAAAACAAGTCGTTCCTGTGTTAACAGACGCGATTGCAGAATAATAAAAAAGCATCCCGCTCCGGGATGCTCAGCTTGTAGAGAAAACGATGTTTTTTCTACAAGCTTTTTTTGTTTCTTTAGATGCTTATTGTATTTTAGATACAGA